>CAIWUD010000050.1 GCA_903915775.1 uncultured Chloroflexota bacterium
AGCCAGATTGAGGTCGCCGGGGAGACCCTGTCCATCATCCTCGATGGTAATCGCAACGGCGCGGGGTGAAGCGGGGCGCAGCCGCACATGAACCGTACGCGCACCCGCATGCTTGCGCACGTTGGCCAGACTCTCCTGGATGATGCGGAAGATAGAGAGCTCGATCGTCTCCGGTAGTCGACCAAGGCTCACATCCAGATCGAGGCTGATCCGAATCCCTGTACGGGCCGACCAGTCACGGGTGAACGACTGGAGGGCTGCACTCAACCCAAGGCTATCGATCGTTGGTGGGCGGAGATTGCCACAGATACGACGCAGATCATCAACAAGTGCCCGTACACTCTCACGCACCTCAACCAGTTCACCGGCCAGCGAGGTACCAGGCTCCACCTCATCGGCCAGATCCTCCAGCTGAAAGTTCACGCTCAGCAGATCCTGGATCACCTGATCGTGGAGCTCACGGGCCAGATGTTTGCGTTCATCCTCGCGCTGAGTGAGTAAGCGGCGCTGGGCATCCTGGAGCGCCAGGTTCGCCTGGTCGAGCGAACGCACCTGTTGGGCCAGTTGGCGGATCAACTGCTGATTGAGACTATCCTGCACCGCCAAGTCGCGCTCAAGGCGCTGCTGCTGTAGGCGGAGCCGCTCGGCCTGTTCCCGGGCGCTGTAGTAGCTCTCCAGGGCCCAGATCATGGGGGTGAGCTGTTGGCGCTCAACCTGGCCAATCTGCGCCGCCACAATCGCTTCACGGGTGGTGCTGTCGGTGCGCGTATCGAGGGCCACCCGTCCTTCACTCAGCACCATCACCCGATCGGTAACTGCAAAGATATGATCAAGGCTTGCCGTCGCCATGATCACCGCCGCCCCCTGCTGCTGCCACGCACGGATCAGATCGAGGAGTTGCTGCTGGTAGCTATAGCCCAAGAGGGCTGAGGGCTCATCGAGGATGACCAGGCGTGCAGGCGTCGCCAGGGCCCGTGCGATCATGATCAGTTGGCGCTGTTCGCTGGTCAGACTATTGACCCGGGCACGCAGGTTGGGTAGTGATAGCCCGAGTTGGACCAGGAGCGCCTCGGCCCGCTGCTCCATCCGTCGCCGATCGGGGCTGCGCAACCAGCCAAACTGGGGGAAACGACCCAACTCGGCGCCAAGGAAGATGTTGGTGGTGATGTCTAGCCGATCGGCCAGGACAGGGTGCTGGGGCACTACGGCAATATCGAAGCGACGGGGGCTAAAGGGCCAGCGTAGCCGTTCGCCACCGAGTAGTAACTCGCCACCACTCGGGTTGAGGGTACCAGAGAGGATCTGGGCAAGCACCGATTTTCCAGCACCAGACCGTCCAACCAGTCCGACCACTTCACCAGCCTGAAGGCTGAAGCCAACCTGATCGAGGGCGCTGAAATTTCCGAAGCGCTTACTCAGTCTACTCGTATAGAGGAGAAGTTCCATGGGTTCGCCATCGCTATTACGGCGGCGGTAGCGGGCGCTGGAAGTCATTGGTCTCCCAGGCGCGGATCATGGCCTCAACGTTCTTGTCCGTCACAATATCGATACCCGTATCGATAAACGTGGGAACAGCCCGCCCATGGACAATTGTATCATAGAGGATCTGAATTGAGTCGTACCCCCAGCCCCAATACTTCTGACCAATCAGCGCGGTCAGATAGCCTTCGCGCAGCAGTTCAAGCTGAAAGGGCAGGGTATCGAAACAGACCGTCTTGAGTTGCCCAGCGCGTGTGGCGGCCTCCCACTGGGGCATAGCGCCCCGGTCGGCAATCAGGGGCCACATGCCGGCGAAGAACCAGCCGCGCAGATCGGGATGAGCCTGCATCACCTCTTCCACACCCCGTACCCCTTTGCTGATATCTTCATCAGTCGCAACCTCAGCCACCACGGTGATGGCGGGATAGTCGGCGATCACGGCGCGGAATCCGGCGACCCGCTGCTCGAGGTTTAGACCCCCAGGCACCCCAGTGATAATGGCCACCTTCCCTGCTCCACCGATCGCATCGGCGAGGAGCCGTGCGGCCTCACGACCAGCAGCCGTGTTATCGATACTGAGAAAGGTGAAACGGCCACTCTCAGGAGCATCACTATCCCAGGTCATCACCGGAATGCCGGCAGCAACAGCGCGATCGATAGGTTCGGCGCACGCAATCGGGTCGTTGCACGATACAGCAATCCCATCGACCCGGCGGGCGATCAGATCATCGAGCACGCGGGTCTGCTCAACGGCATCGGCAGAGGCGGGTGCTGCAGCTACCAACTCAATCTCGTACGCACCAGAGGCGCTCAGCTCACGGGCACGCTGGATTGCGCCATCACGGCCATGGTCGAAGACGGGATTACCGAGACTTTTACTCACCCAGGCCAGGGTAAGCCGTGGACGCTGCGGTTCGACAGCAGCAGAGGTACAGGCAACCAGCAGCAGGAGCAGGAGCAGGGGGGTTCTGCACATCTAAAGACCTCGCAGTCGACTCCGCCGTAGGTGGTCTACCAGTACCAGGGTCAGGATCATCACACCAATTGCTCCGATCTGCCAGTAGGCAGGAAGGCCGAGAAGCACCATGCCGTTCCGCAGGATCAGCATGAGCAGCGTCCCGATCACCACTCCTGGTACACTTCCCTCACCACCGAAGAGGCTCGTTCCACCAATAACTGCGGCCGCAATAATATCGAGCTCGTAGCCATCAGCTGCGGTAGGCGCGGCAACCCCCAACCAGGCGGTCATAATCAGCCCACTACAGCCGGCCAGGAGCCCACTGAGGGCGTAGACGATCAACTTGATCCGGCCAGTCGGGATGCCAGCCAGGAGCAGTGCCTGCTCGTCGCGGGCCAGGGCGTAGATGTAGCGCCCCAGGACGGTACGCTCGAGCAGCAGGGCAACCATCCCGGCGAGACAGAGCATAATGAGCAGAGATACCGGTAGACTGAAGGGGCCAAGGGGAAGATCGTACTGGCCAATAGCACGGAAACTCGGCGGTAGATCGCGGATCGGTGCACCGTTGGTCAAGCCGAGGGCCAAGCCACGAGCAACCCCCATGGTGCCGAGGGTCACGATGAAGGGCTGGAGGTTGAAACGCGCCACGAGGAGCCCATTGAGCAAACCAACCGTCGTACCAGTGAGCAGGCCTGCCCCGATGGCCACGGGTAGGCCCAGGCCAGCTCGAAGCATCAGCGCACAGACGAGCCCGCTCAGAGCCATCACTGCACCAACTGAGAGGTCGATTCCCCCAATCAGGATGACCATGCTCACCCCAAGGGCAGCTACCGCAAACCAAGAGACCCCGCGGGCTAGGTTCAGGAGGTTCGTCGACTGGAAGAAGTTCTCGCTCAGCAGGCTCAGCGTCAGGGCGGCCAGGGCGAGCACACCCAGAATGACCAACTCCTGGCGCCCAACCACGGCGTTCAGCAACTGACGCAAGCGCGACGTTGTGCTACCCACTTCCTGTATGACGGCCCGGTTGGCCATGATGCAGCCCTTCTTAGGGATGGTTCAATGCGACCTTACGGTCTGACGGCACCAGGGCTAGGTTAGGGGGTTTTGTGGAGGGCTGCGCCCTCCACTCCTCCCCAGAGGATGGATAAGCCGATTTGCAGCGTGCCTTAGCGTGCGACGCGCCGCGTCACTACATCAAAGATCACGGCGGCTGCCAGGACGGCACCTCGCACGATGTACTGGTAGGCAATCCCAACACCCATGAGATTCATCCCACTCGTGAGAGAGGTCATCACCAGGGCGCCGATAATGGAGCCTGTTACGCGGCCTACGCCACCGGCGGCCGAGACGCCACCAACGTACGCAGCGGCGATCGCATCGAGCTCAAAGAGGGTTCCAGCGGTAGTGGTGGCCGACTGGAGCCGTGAAGCGAAGAGGATGCCCGAGAGTGCAGAGAGCATGCCCATCGAGCCAAAGACGATGTAGGTGATGCGCTTGACACTGATACCACTCAACTCGGCCGCCTCGGGATTGCCACCCACCGCGTAGATGTGGCGTCCCAGCACCGTCTGCGTGGTCACAAAGTGGTAGATACCCACCACGAGCAGCATGATCACCACGGTCCAGGAGAGCCCGTTGTAGCTTGCCAGGATCCATGTGATCCAGCCCACTAGGAGGGCGACAAAGCCGAGTTTGAGCAGAAAGATGCTCATCGGCAACACTTCAAAGCCGTAGTCCTGCTTCTTGCGCCGTGCGTTTACCTCATTCACGACAAAAAGGCCGATTGCCACAATGCCAAGCAAGAGGGTCAGTTTGTGCAGATCGGGCAGGAACCCGCCGAGAGGCAGATCGGGGATGAAGGCGTTCCCAATCGCGTTGAACGCTGCATCGGGAATGATGATCGTACCGGTACCTTCGGTGACGAGTTGCAGGGAGCCGCGGAAGATCAACCAGCCAGCGAGAGAGGCGACAAAGGAGGGGATGCCCAACTGAGCCACCGGGAATGCGGTAACCAAGCCTGCGAGGAGCCCCATGAGAAGTACCATCGGCACGACTACGAGCGTCGGTAGCCCCCAACTGACTAGAGCGATGGCGGCCACCGCCCCCATAAAACCGGCGAGAAAGCCCACCGAGAGATCGATCTGACGGATCACAATCACCAGCGTCATGCCCACGGCTAGAACTGCAATATAGCCAGTCTGGTTGAGCAGATTACTCAGGTTACGCGCCGAGAGGAAGATGCCATCCTTCGTCAGGAGCGTGAAGATGATCATGATCACGAACAGGGCAATAAACATGCCGTAGTCACGAATATTCTGGCGCAGCACCTTACGCAGATTCGCCGTGAAGGAGCTATGTGGAGTTGGTTGTACATTCTCGGAAGCCATCCTCAAGATCTCCTTAGTTTGTGGCCAGATGCATCACCTTCTCTGGGGTCGCCTCACCGCTTGATAGCTCACCCGCCACCCGACCGGCAGAGATAACGTAGACGCGGTCGCTCATACCCAGTACCTCGGGCAACTCCGATGAGATCATGATAATGCTCATGCCCTGCTGCACCAACTGGTTCATGAGCGTGTAGATTTCATACTTGGCACCAACATCGATACCACGGGTCGGCTCATCCAGGATGAGGATATGTGGTTTGACGAAGAGCCACTTGCCAAGACAGACCTTCTGCTGATTCCCGCCGCTCAAATTGCTGACCCGCTGCTCAACGCTCGGGGTCTTGATGCTGAGTGAGCGCTGATAGCCGTTGGCAACTTGCACCTCGGCATTCGCATCGATGATGCTGCGCCGTGCGATGGCCTGCAGGTTGGCCAGGGTGATGTTCTCTTTGATATCCTGGATCAGGATCAGCCCATTCCCTTTGCGATCTTCGGTGACATAGGCAATACCAGCACGAATAGCCTCTTCAGGCTGGCGCAGCTCACGCCGCTGCCCCTGCACGTACAACTCGCCCGCAAGCTGGTAGTGGCGCGAGTTGCCAAAGATACTGAGCGCCAACTCGGTACGCCCCGAACCCATCAGCCCAGCTACCCCCACGATCTCGCCACGGCGCACGTTGATGGCCACATCGTGGAGAATTTTCCGCCCCTGCGCCGGATCGACGGCGTTCCAGTTGCGTACCTCCAGGGTAACAGAGCCTATCTGCTTATCGGGGCGCGGAGGGTAGATGTTGTCGATCTCCCGCCCGACCATGTGTTTGATCACCAGACCCTCGGCGATCACACCCCGGCGTGCATCGAGGGTCGTGATCGTCTGACCGTCACGCAGCACGGTGATCGAGTCGGCAATCGAAATCACCTCTTTGAGCTTATGGGAGATCAGGATGCATGTGACGCCCTGCTCGCGCAAACCTCGCAGCAGATTGAGCAGATTGGCACTGTCATCCTCATTGAGCGCCGCAGTTGGCTCATCAAGAATGAGCAGTTTCACGTTACGGCTGAGGGCTTTGGCAATCTCGACCAGTTGCTGCTTCCCAACCCCGAGATCCTTAATTTTCGCTTCAGGGTTGACATCCAGGCGCACGCGCCGCAACAGTTCACCGGCGCGTCTGATGGTCTCGTTCCAGTTGACCAGCGCACCGCTGCGAATCTCATTTCCGAGGAAGATATTCTCATAGACCGTCAACTCAGGAACGAGGGCAAGCTCCTGGTAGATGATGGCAATACCGGCCCGTTCGCTGTCGCGGATGCCACGAAAGCTCTGGGCTACGCCATCGAGCAGGATCTCTCCACTGTAGCTGCCGTGGGGGTAGACGCCACTCAACACCTTCATCAGGGTTGACTTTCCCGCGCCATTCTCCCCCACCAGACAGTGGATCTCGCCCCTGGTCACACGAAAACTCACCCTATTCAAGGCTTTCACCCCAGGAAACTCCTTGGTGATCGCCTTCATCTCAAGAATTGGGGCGTCGGTGGCCACGCTGCCTCCTCAGGTTGGGCATGTCTCAATGTTGGCTGCGCCGCTGGTGCCATCTGGCGTTACCAAGGTTGGATTGGATTCTTTTGTGGAGGGCCGAGCCCTCCACGCCTCCCCGGCTGCGCCGCTGGTGCCGTATTATGGAGGGCCGAGCCCTCCACGCCTCCCCGGCTGCGCCGCTGGTGC
>CAIWUD010000051.1 GCA_903915775.1 uncultured Chloroflexota bacterium
AGGTTGAAGGTCTCGCAGATCGCGGCAACCTTCTTCGCCTGAGAGATACCACCCCAGAAGTAGAGATCAACTAAGAGCACATCGATGGCACGCATGCGCACCGCGGGGGCAATTTGCGGCAAGCTGATCACCGTCTGATTTGTCGCCAGCGGCACACGAACCCGATCACGTACCAGCGCCATACCCTCCATGTCCCAGGTCGGATCTTCTACATACTCGAGATCGTACTGCTCCATCTTATTGATGAAGCGGATCGACGTCTCAACGGTCCAGGCCTGGTTCGGATCGAAGCGCATAAACTGGATCTGATCGCCGTAAGTACGCCGCAGTTCACGAACCGCTGCCAACTCCTCCTCAGGAGCGAAGACACCGCCTTTGAGTTTCAGCCCCCGAAAGCCATGCTTCTCAACCATCTCACCATAGCGGCGCACAATATCGGCTGCCGTACGCTCACCACCAATGCCATTCTTCTCGTAGCGGTAGAAGACATAGGCGATAAAGGGGACGAAGGTATCACTCGCACCACCAAGGAGCTTGTAGAGGGGCTTGTTCAGCGCCTTACCGATGATATCCCACATGGCCATCTCGATCCCGGCGCTCACATACTTCATCTCAGCTGCACGGGCCATCTGCTCGGAGGTGACCCGGAAGACCTCCATACGCTGTACGAAGGTCTGCATCTCAAAGGGATCGAGCCCAATGAAGAAGGGGCGACTCTCATGGATGCGCTGCGCAATCGATGCACCACCGTAGGTCTCACCAATGCCAACGATCCCCTCATCCGTGATGAGCTCAATCACACAGCGTGTCGTTCCATGCTCGACGCCCATGGACCAGAGTAGTGGCGCCTCAAGCTCAACGTAGACCGGCGTGGTACGAACATCGATAATCTTCATGGTTGCTTTGGCCTTCCTTGGAGATGTTTCCGTTTCGGCTGCGCCGACGTGACACTCCGGCGGTATCAAGGCTAGGTTGGTTTTTGTGCAGGGCACGGCCCCACCAAGCTTCCCCTCAAACCAGTTCATCGAGCGGATAGATCGGACGGCGCAGCCGCTGGTAGGGGAAGCGCGCAAGGTTGGCGCTACAGAGACCAGCGGTATCGAGTTCTACTACCCCAGCGGCGATCGGCATGTAGGCAGCACGGTAGGCAACTGCCGACTTAACGACAATCAACTTCTGAGCCTCAGGGATCACCCCAACGCCCCGTAGCTGGGCCAGATCGAAGGGAGGGGTCTTACGTTCCGTCAGAATGATGTTGATTGCACCAACCCGCAGCCACGCCGTCTGCCCCATCCGCAGCGTATCGCCATAGAAGGCCGCGAAGTGGTTCGCCTTCAGTTCACAGGGGAAGGTGCCATCAAGGAGACGCTCGACCCGTCCGGTCACCGTAACCGGGTCACCGTGCCAATGATCTGCCTTACCACCCACCGCTAGGGTAAGGGTTGCCCCTTCACCGGCTTCCTGACAGCGACGCACCGCCTCCGGATCGGCGATGACCACTGCACTCTCAGGGACATCTGCCTCCAGCATGGCGCGCAGCGCATCGGTGCCATCACCGGGGGTACCGCCACCGATGTTATCAGCCGAGTCGACCAGGATGATTGGCCCACCAGGCATCGCCAGCGCACGTGCAACGCCTTCATGCGGCGTCAAAAAGTCGGGCAGGGCAGCATCCCGATGGCGCCAGATCAACTCGGCAAGCTCATCGGCGTAGGCCTGTGCCAGGGCAGCATCCCCCGTCGTCGTCACAATGACACTCGGTCCCGTACAGGGCAGGTCGGCAT
>CAIWUD010000052.1 GCA_903915775.1 uncultured Chloroflexota bacterium
CTGAACGAGCAGATAACAGATGGTATTCTTCAGGTAGCCACCCTTTACCATCGGCTAGTTCTCGTTGTGGCACCCGCAGGTTCAGGAAAAACCAGGGCACTGCAGGATGTTGCCACTCAGTTGGGCGCAAAGGTGGTCAATTTGATCCAGTTTGAGCCAGTCGATACTATCGTGCAACTGCGGGATGCCGATCGTGTTGATGAGGCGCGGCAGCTTATCTCCAGCTACGTAATCTCGGCTGAGATGGCTGATCGGCTCACTGGCCTGGTCTTCCCGCACAGGAGTTGCTCTTCGGCAACCCGCGCTTCAACTTTGTCGCAGCAGCACTCGGGCGGGTCAAGGATCGTTTTGAGCAGGTATTGATCGCTCGTAGTGATGTAAAGTATGTGATCGCCGAGCGCCTGCTCCGCAAGACGTCCGACCAGCAGGCGCAGGTCCGTGCCTACCTGATACCCTTTGCGAAGTTCTACGGCTCTATGAATGAACGCATGGATGAGTTCGTGCGTCTCTTCCCAATTCACCCAGATTACATCGAGACCTTTGAGCGTCTGACGGTGATCGAGAAGCGCCAGATGCTCAAGACACTGTCGCTGGCTATGAAGGCACTGCTTGATCAGCCGGTGCCAGTAGACCGGCCTGGCTTACTGGCCTACGATAGCTTCTGGGCGACGCTGAAGGAGAATGCGGCTTTCCGCGCCGTGCCCGATATTCGCGCGGTGATCGACTGTAGTGAGACGCTTGAGAGCCGTATCAAGCAGGCCTTTACGCGCCCGGCGTATCGCCCGATGGCCCTGCGCATGATCGCTGCGCTCTCAGTCCATCGGCTAACTCATAACGACATCTACGCCCCCTTGGGAGCTACGCCCGAGGAGTTGCGCGACGGGCTTTGTCTCTACGACCCGAACATCGCCGAGCTTGGCGGTGAGCCGGCCGAAGACCTGCTCTCGCTGGTCGAGACAGTGCTGCGTGAGCTCCTCAAGACGGTCAGCGGGCAGTTCATCTCGGCGAACCCGAACAACCGGCAGTATTTCCTCGATCTGAAGAAGACCGAGGACTTCGATGCACTGAGTGACAGGCGCGCCGAGAGCCTGGGCGAGGAGCAGCTCGACCGCTACTATTTTGAGGCGCTCAAACGGGTGATGGAGTGTGAGGATCAGACCCTGATCACGGGCTATCGAGTCTGGCTGCACGAGCTGGAGTGGCGTGAGCGGAAGGCTGTCCGCCTTGGCTACCTCTTCTTCGGTGCACCCAACGAGCGCTCGACAGCCCAACCACCGCGCGATTTCTATATCTACTTCTTGCAGCCGTTCAATCAGCCACACTACAGGGATGAGAAGCGCCCCGATGAGATCTTCTTCCGCCTGACCGCTGCTGATGCGACCTTCCGGCACATCCTCGACCGCTATGCTGCGGCGCTCGACCTGGCGGCGACTGCTTCAGGCAAGGCCAAAGAGGTCTACCTGCGCAAGGCTGACCAGAACGACCCCCAGGCGCCTGGATTTCTGCAACAGCTGGTGCGCTGGCTGCAAGAGCATATGACCACTGCGTTCGAGGTGAGCTACGAGGGCAAATCACGCCCGCTGCTTGAGCGGATCAAGGGGCGCTATAGTGCCAGCGGCAGCCGGGTAAACGTGCGCGATATGATCAATACGGTTGCCTCGGCCATGCTGGAGCCCCACTTCAAGCAGCAAGCCGCAGAGTATCCCACCTTCTCGGTGCTGGTTACCAGTGATAATCGGCCCCAGGCCGCCCAGGACGCTCTGCGCTGGATGCGCGGCGCGACCCAGAGCAAGCAGGCCACCGCCGTGCTCGATGCGCTGCAACTGCTCGACGGCGATACCCTCGCGCCCTACCATTCGCCCTACGCCCAGTACATCCTGGATAAGCTCCGGGCGCGACCCAACGGCCAGGTGCTAAACCGTAGCGACCTGCTGACCGATGTGGTGGGCGTCGAGTATCTGGCGCCTTATCCCGAGAAGTATCGCCTGGAGCCGGAGTGGGTTGTCGTGCTGCTGGCGGCTCTGGTGCGCAGCGGCGACCTGGTGCTGGCCGTGCCCTGCCGCAAGTATGACGCCGGCAATTTCGACTTGCTGGTGACCAGCCCGCTGGCCGGGAGCGACGGGTTGCTGAACTTCCGCCACATCGAGCGACCAAAAGACTGGAATCTGCCGGCGCTGAAGGCATTGTTTGAGCTCGTCGGGCTTGAGCCGGGCAAGGCGGTGCTGGTTACCCAGGGCGGCGCCGAGGCCGAGCGGATCGTGGCCCAGGAACTGCAGCCGAGAATCGGTGAACTGGTGACCCGGATCGTGCTGGCCCAGCAGACCCTCGGCAACGGCCTGTCCTTCTGGGGCCGCGGGCTGCTGTCAGACACTGAGCAGGCAAGCTACCGCACGCAGCTTGACCAGCTCAAGACCTTTCTCGAGTCGCTTCAGGCTTATAGTAGCGCCGGCAAACTAAAGAACTTCCGCTACGATACTGGCGAGGTCGAGGGGCAAAAGACCGGGCCGTCCGCGCTGCGCGAGCTCGGCACGCTCCAGGAGTTGCTCAACGACCTCAGCCCGCTGGCGAGCTACCTTGCGCAGGCCGAGCTGGTGTTGCCGAGCGATGACCCCTGGATTCAAGAGATGCAGGCGGCGCGCGGCAAACTCGTAGCTGAACTAAGCACGCCGGCGCAGCGCACGGCAACAGGCTTCCGCCAGCAGGCTACCGCCCGGCTCGGCGTGCTGAAGCAGCAGTACATCAATTGCTACGCAGCGCTGCACAGCCAGGCCCGCCTGGGAGTGAGCGAGGATCAGCGCAAGGCCGCGCTAATGCAGGATGTGCGCCTGAGGCAACTCGATCGCCTGGCAACAATCGAGTTGCTGCCGGTCGGCCAGTTGCGTGACTTCAAGGGTCGCCTGGCTGAGTTGCGCAGCTGCTTCGCGCTAACCGAGCAGGAGTTGCAGTCGTCGCCGGTCTGCCCGCACTGCGGCTACCGCCCGGCGAACGAGCCGCAGGCCGGCGCGCTGAGCAGCCGTCTGCGCGCGCTCGACGATGAGCTCGACCGCCTGCTGGCCGATTGGGTCAAGACCTTGCTTGACAACCTGGACGACCCGGTCACCTGGCAGAACCTCGCGCTGATGCGCCCCGAGCCGCGCACGCTGATCGAGAGCTTTCTCAAGGCACGGAAGTTGCCTGACCAGCTCAGTGCCGATCTCCTCGACGCGGTACGCGAGGCCCTGGCCGGCCTGGCGAAGATTGAGATTCGTGCCGCCGAGCTGCGCGCGGCCCTGCTAGGCGACGGTGCGCCTGCGCGACTCGACGACATCCAGCAGCGGTTTCAGAGCTACCTCGAAGGCCTGGTTCGTGGCAAGGATCGCGACAAGGTGCGGGTGGTGGTGGAGTAAAAGGAGTAATTGATGAATGGAAGCCGCCTGATCCAGACCTTGCGCATTCAGAATTTCCTCTCCTTCGGCCCCGAGAGCGAGGCGGTCGACCTGCAGCCGCTCAATCTGCTGATCGGGCCGAACGCCTCGGGCAAGTCGAACCTGATCGAGGCACTGGGACTGCTGCGCGCCGCCCCTGCTGACCTGACCGCACCGATCCGTGAGGGCGGGGGGGTCGGCGAGTGGCTCTGGAAGGGCGCACAGGGCACCCCAAACGCCACGCTCGAGACGACGGTGGCGTATCCGGAAGGTCGCCTACCGTTGCGCTACCGCCTGAGCTTCACGATGGTCGGCCAGCGCCTGGAGCTCGTTGATGAGGCGGTTGAGAATGAGCGCGCCTTTGCCGGCCATACCGATGCGTACTTCTTCTACCGCTACCAGAATGGCCACCCGACCCTGAATGTGCGCCTGCGTCCGGAGGCCCAGGCCGGCTCTGAGGACGATCGCACCAGCCGCAAATTGCGCCGCGAAGATCTCAAGCTTGACCAGTCAGTACTTTCGCAGCGCAAAGATCCCGATCAGTACCCGGAGCTGACCTACCTGGGCAGCCAGTTCGTGGCCATCCAGCTCTACCGCGAGTGGAACCTGGGGCGCTACACCGCCCCGCGTATGCCTCAGCGCCCCGATCTGCCCGATGATGTGCTGCTTGAAGACGCTAGTAATCTGGGTCTGGTGCTGAATAGCCTGCAACATCAGGTTGAGACCAAGCGCCGCATGCTGGAGGAGCTCCAGCGCTTCTACAGCGCGGTCGAAGATGTGACGACCCGCATCCAGGGCGGCACGGTGCAGATCTTTCTCCACGAGCGTGGCCTGCGCCAACCGGTGCCGGCGACGCGCCTCTCCGACGGGACGCTGCGCTACCTCTGCCTGCTGGCCATCCTCTGTCACCCGCAACCACCGCCGCTGGTCTGTCTCGAAGAGCCCGAGTTGGGATTGCACCCTGATATCATCCCGGCCCTGGCCGAGTTGTTGATCGAAGCCTCCCGGCGCACCCAGTTAGTAGTTACCACCCACTCAGATACGCTGGTCTCGGCGCTCTCACATATCCCCGAGGCGGTGCTGGTGTGTGAGCGCG
The DNA here is from genome assembly GCA_903915775.1 of uncultured Chloroflexota bacterium. GTDB lineage: Bacteria > Chloroflexota > Chloroflexia > Chloroflexales > Chloroflexaceae > Viridilinea. The sequence goes on from CAIWUD010000052.1 coordinate 4,501, forward strand.
ATGACCAGGGCAGCCGGCTGCAGCGGCTCGAACCGGCGCAACTCAAGCTCTGGCTTGAAAAGTACTCGCTGGGTCAACTCTGGCGCATGGGCGAGATTGGGGGCAACCGGTGGTGAGTGAGGTGCGGATCTACGTCGAAGGCGGGGGCGATCATGCCGACGGCAAAGCGCGCCTGCGCGAAGGCTTCAGTGGCTTTCTGCGCGAGTTAGTCGATCTGGCGCGCCGGCGCCGCATTCGCTGGTCGATCATCGCCTGCGGCTCACGCAACGACGCCTTCGACGATTTTCAGCTCGCCCTACAGACGCATCCGAACGCGTTCAACGTGCTGCTGGTCGACTCCGAAGCGCCAGTGCAGACCGGAACCGGGCCCTGGCAGCATCTTTTGGTGCGTGACCGCTGGCAGTGCCCGGACGGTGTTGAAGACGAGCAGTGCCACCTGATGGTGCAGACGATGGAGGATTGGCTGGTAGCCGACCGCGCCGCACTGGCGCGCTTCTACCGCCAGGGCTTCAACGCCGCTCTCCTGCCGCGCAATCAGCAGAAGGATGCTGCCATACCGGCGCCGGCCGCCCTCGGCTGATGCAGGGTAATCTGAGCTTTGGCCATTTTCTTAGCGCTGTGCAGGGCATCGCGGCAGCCGGCTGCACCCACCCGCTGCGCATCGAGCTAGAGACGGGTTTCAAGGGCAAGGAAGGTAGCCCTGGGCCAGCCGATGCCGCACTTGTCGCACTGCTCAGCTTGCGTAACCAGCTCGGGCACGACCTGAACAACATCTCCGAGGCCCGCGCCGCCGCGATCTTCAACGACAGTCAACCAGATGCCGCCTTGCGCAGTGCATTGGAGAGCCTCGACCCATTGCTGCGCCTGCCGCTCTTCCTGGTCGAAGAGCAGCGACTGGTCAGCAAGAGGCCGGTCGCGCGCCGATTGCTGCTAATGGGCGAGAGCGCCGACCCTCTCCCAGAAGAGGTTGGCCTCAGCGAAGGTCTTGAGCATGACCGAGCCTTGTACGTTGGGACCAGGCAGGGCACGCTCTGCCTTCGCCCACTGCTCCAGTGGTGCCTCGTCCAGGAGAAGGCGAACTACGGCATCTACTTCCTTCACGCGGTGAATCAGAAACTCAGCTTCATCACAGTTAATAGCGACCACGAGGAGCGCAACGGCGAGCTGCTCGGTGAACTTCAGCAGCGGCTCAATGGCGCACCGTTACCTGGAGAAGGGGTTACGCTGCGCGATGGCGTGTCATTGGCCATGGAATGGAGCAAGCGTCGCCAGGGGATCGAGCAGGAGCTCCAGCTGCGCAGCGGCCTCATCCCCTGGGATGACCTGGAGGCGGCGACACTGCGCTGGTACGGCGTCCAGCTTGGCCTACCGAGCGACGATCTGGCTATTCGCGACACCGTGACGGAGCGGCTGCTCGACGGCCGCGATCGCCTGCAGCCCGATGAGGTGCGCCAGTTAGTGCTGCTCTTCGGGCGCGAGGCCGAGGTGCGTAAGCGCATGGGCCGGGGCATGATTGACTGCCGCGCGATCGCAGCGGGCCAACCCCGCCCACACGATCGGGTAGAGAAGACGACGAACGTGATCGAGTCGCTGAAGCTAGCGATCGAGTTCTTTGGCCGGCATGTCGCTGTGGGCGAGACAACGATCGATGGATTGCGCGCCACCTCGGGCAGCGCCGACTATATCGCCATGCGCGAGGCACTGGTCAACCTCTTCATCCACCAGGACTACAGCGACCAGCGCACGGTCGCGCAGATCGAGATTCGGCCCGAGCGGGCTACGTTCTTCAATGCAGGGAAGTCGCTGGTCAGCACGGCGGCCCTTGCCGAGGGCGGCAAGAGCCAGTCGCGCAACCCGCTGATCAGCCGGGCCCTGCGCCTGATCGGCTTCGCCGAGCTGGCCGGCTCGGGCCTGCGTGCGATCTACCACGCCTGGGCCGGGGCAAAACGTCGCCCGCCGGTCTACGAGTCGAGCAGCGCCGCCAATAACTTCACGCTGGTGCTGGACTGGCGCCCGATGCCTGAGATCGCTGATGCGTTCTGGAAGCAGCGTTTGGGCGTGAGCATCAGCCCGCAGGATTCAGCAGTGCTCATCCTCGCAGCCGATCCTGATGGCATATCGATCGAGCGCATCACGGCAGCGCAGAGCCTGCTGATCGACGAGGCGAAAAGCCTGGTCCAGCGGCTGGTGAGGGAAGGCCTCGTTGAGGAGCGCAAGGGCCTGATTGTGGCAAAGGAGCACTTGCGCGCGCTGGTCGAGGAGGCAAAGCGGCAGTAAGCGGCATATGCGATCCGGCGCCGATGGCCCGGGTAGTCATCAGGAGTAGCCCTATGACTCTTCATCTCTCTGCTCGTGTCGCCTGGCATATGGACGGCTGGAACGGCCGGATCTGTCACAACCCTGCGGCCAACACCTACTGCGTCGGGCAGTACTCTTACCCCGGCACGATGATTCTGGAGCGCCGCGACCTGGAGTGGGAACATGAGCAGCGCGGCCGCTGCTGTTCCGAGCTCGAAGCTATCCCACCATGCATCTATAGCATCAATGCCTTCGGCACGAAACCCCTCACGGCCTTTGCCGATCCACCTGAGTTTTTCAACGATGACACACGCCAGCGCCGGTGGGGTCTGCCACCTGCGACGGTCTGCATCTGGCCCTACAATGAGCGCACCGAAGTCGAATTGCTGCTGCGCACTGCCCGGCAGATCGAGGCCGCCGGCCCAGATATCAAAGCTGAGGCGCTGCTCGACTGGATCTACACCCTGCAGCGCGAAGAGGGCGACCCCGATCTTAAGCTGTTGATCTTCACCGAGTTCGTGCCGACCCAGGAGATGCTGCGCGACTTCCTCGCCGAGCGCGGCTTCAGCGTGGTCTGCCTCAACGGCTCGATGGACATGGCCGAGCGCCAGCGTCTCCAGACCGCCTTCGTGCGCGAGGCGCGCATCCTGGTCTCCACCGATGCCGGCGGCGAGGGGCTCAACCTCCAGTTCTGTCACGTGGTCGTCAACTACGACATCCCCTGGAACCCGATGCGGCTTGAACAGCGAATCGGCCGCGTTGATCGCATTGGGCAGCGCCACACCGTTCGGGCACTAAACTTCCTACTCGTCGAGACGGTCGAGCACCGGGTGCGTGAGGTGATCGAGGAAAAGTTAGCGGTTATTCTGGAGGAGTTCGGCGTCGACAAGACCGGCGATCTGCTCGACTCCGCTCAGGCCGGCCGGATCTTCGACGACCTGTATGTTGACGCGCTGTTGTGGCAATCCGAATGAAGGTATGGCCGCCGATTTGCGTGGTGGCCGGGTTCGTGCTTATACTGAACGGGCTCTGCGTGCGACGGTTCATAGCCGCTTTCCTTCGGCGATTGCGTGGGAGCCGATTGGGTTGCCACCTGACTACTTCGCACTCTTTCCATCCGCCCGTACCGCTTTTGGCCCACCGGGCGAGCGGATAGTTGCCCATGGTGGTCCGTCCTTACAAGAAGTTATTGTGCCGTTTGTTCAGATCACAAGGACAATCGTGTGAGTGAGCGAGACCATGTTGGCTTCAGCCAACGTATTCAGCTTGAATGGCTGGAACGCACTGCAAACCTCCTACTCGCCGGTAATAGCCGTGAGGAGATTCGCACCGTACTACGTACGATTCTCCAAGATAAACTCTCAGTAGGATCTCATCCGGAGCGCGGTAATCGTGAAAAAGCTATCACGATCCTCCTGCGAATCTGGGTTTCTGTTCCAGAAAATCTCTCCCCGCTGCGTGATGCTGGGCTGAGACTCATCGACGAGTTACCGCTCAACCAGCATCTGCCGTTGCACTGGGGGATGAGTGCTGCAAGTTACCCCTTCTTTGGCGGAGTTGCCGAGTCTACCGGTCGCCTGCTTCGGCTCCAGGGCAGAGTGTCTGCAGCACAAATCCAACGGCGCATGCGCGAGTTGTATGGCGAACGTGAGACTGTGGCACGTGCAGCCCGCAGGGTGCTACGGTGCTTCATCGACTGGGGCGTTTTGCAGGAGAGTGTAGAGAAGGGTGTCTATACAGCGACTGCCAGTTTTGGTACTCCTGAGCAACGAACAACCGCCTGGTTGGTTGAAGCAATAATGACGGCATCATCACAACAAGTAGCATCGCTAAAAGGTATTGTGCAGAGTCCCATGCTTTTCCCATTCGCTTGTAACACATATGACGTGACTGCAACTTGTCGGCATAGTAGGCTTGAATTCTTTCGCCAAGGAGTCAACGAGGAGATGGTGAGCATAGCTCGTTGAGTAGCCGCCACACTTTTCTACCTCTCCCATCTATGGGACACAACCAGCGCTGGATATGCGATCGTATCGCTTGGGGAAAAGCTCTATGCCCAAGCGAATACGCGATCTCCCAGCCGAATACCTCGTCACGCAACGCGAATTTGCGCGCACCATTGGCGTACGCATTCGCGAACGTCGCATAGCGCTCGATCTGACCCAGGAGCAGGTGCGGGCGCGTATGGAGCTTGCGCTGGTCGTGATCAGTCGTACCCAGTACAGCCGGATCGAGAATGGGGAAACCATCCCGAATGCTGCCGAACTGATCGCGCTCCGTAACGTGTTGGGTGTCACCACTGATTGGTTGCTCGAAGGGCAGAAGTCTGTTGTAGAACCAACGTGACCACCGTACGGTCGGTTCACACCTCTCCTGGAGTGAGGGCATATCGCCCTCGTGGCGCCCTCCCGTACGGGCAACCCCCTGTGGTTGCCCCGCCGTTGGCTTACCCCAACGGTGAACGGTTACGCCACCACACCTTATTGACGGTCAGCCCCTAGCGGGGTATAGTAACTTCCACTTGAGCGAAGGAGGAAGCACTGTGACTATCAATTGGGACGAAAAATATGCCCGTGAAGGGCTCACCTTCGACGATGTCCTACTCATCCCTGCCCACTCACACGTTGTGCCAGCCCAAGTAGATGTGAGTAGCTGGCTTACACGCACCATCCGCCTGAATATTCCGATCATCAGCGCGGCCATGGATACGGTAACGGAGCAGCGTCTGGCGATTGCCCTGGCCCGTGAGGGTGGGCTCGGCTTCATCCATAAGAACATGAGCATCGAGCAGCAGGCCGAGCAGGTGCGTAAGGTGAAGCGCTCGGAGAGCGGCATGATCACCGATCCAATCACCTTGCCTCCCGATCGGACGGTTGGTGATGCCCTTGATCTGATGGCCGAGTATAAGATCTCAGGGGTGCCGATTGTGACGGCTGAGGGTGATCTGGTTGGAATTATCACCAACCGCGATCTCCGCTTCGAAAATGATCGTAGCCGACCAGTACGCGACCTGATGACCAGCAAACACCTGATCACCGTTCCTGAAGGGACCACACTCGAGCAGGCGAAGGAGAAGCTGCACCAGCACCGGATCGAAAAGGTCCTGGTGGTGAACAAGCGTGGCAAACTCACGGGCATGATTACCGTCAAGGATATCATGAAGCAGATCGAGTATCCGAACGCGGCGAAGGATGCCCAGGGTAGGCTACGAGTTGGTGCTGCCGTGGGCGCTGGCGGCGACTTCATCGACCGCGCTGCGGCCCTCGTCCGGGCTGGTGTTGATGTGCTGACGGTGGATACTGCCCATGGCCATGCCCAGGGTGTGCTCGATGCGGTGGTACGTCTGCGTGAGGCCTTTCCCGAAGTGCAACTCGTTGCGGGGAATGTGAGCACCGCTGCTGGGACGATCGCCCTCATCGAGCGCGGGGTCGATGCAGTCAAGGTGGGTCAGGGTCCAGGGTCGATCTGCACGACCCGGGTGGTGACGGGCTCGGGGATGCCCCAGATTACTGCCGTCACCGACTGTGCCCGCGCTGCCGAGCGTTCTGGTGTCCCCGTGATCGCCGATGGTGGCATCAAATACTCCGGCGATATTGCCAAGGCGATCGCCGCTGGTGCCCACTCGGTGATGATCGGCTCGCTCTTCGCCGGCACCGAAGAGAGCCCCGGAGAGAACATCCTCTACGAGGGGCGCTCCTACAAAACCTATCGCGGTATGGGCTCGATTGGCGCAATGTCCCGTGGTAGTGGTGACCGCTACTTCCAGACCAATGTCAATGAGACGCGCAAGCTGGTTGCCGAAGGTATTGAGGGCATGGTACCCTTCAAGGGCGCTCTCCATGATACCGTCTTCCAGATGGTTGGCGGTCTGCGCGCAGGGATGGGCTACGCCGGTGCGAAGGATGTTGAAGCGCTGCGCCGTGACTCACGTCTCATCCGCATTACCATGGCTGGTCAGATCGAGAGCCATCCCCACGACGTCACCGTTACGAAAGAGGCCCCGAACTACGAGCGCCGGTAGGGCTCGGGGACTGATCGCTGCTTGTCTTCCTCGCTGTCGCCCGCTCTCTCATCTGCGGCAGCGAGGAGTATTGCTACACTCACCTATGTCGACAACTATTCCTGACGGATTTGCTGCCACGATCGCCCCCATGCGGGCCGCTCATGAACGCATCCTCGCTGCACTGACCGCCCACGGCGTGTCGATCGCTCCCTTCCCAACCAGCATCCCCGCCCCACGCGAGCGTGGACTTGCTGCGGCTCGCGCCTACCCCATGCAGGGGGTGCTCAAGTACCACGGCCTTGCTGACTGGCAGTGGCGTATTGCCTTTCTCCCCAGTATCTCGCTCAATAACGATGCCGCCTCTACTGTTACGCTGGTTGAGTTCGACCCAACCCTAGATGAGGATAGCGCAACGATCGGTGGCACCGTAGCGAACGGGCGTGAACTGGAGCGCATTACCCAGATCCTGGATGCGGTACGTCGCCTCTCTGGCGCACGGGTCGCCGCCCGAGTCACGACGCGCAACCTACTCAAGACGCGTGTTGCCGGGAAGGGCCTCGGCACGAGTGCCTCCGGTGCCGCCGCCCTGGCTGCAGCGGCGGTTGGTGCGCTCTATGGCCCCGAACTGGTTGCGAACACTCGCTTTCTCAGTTGCCTAGCCCGCCTCCTCGCGGGATCGGGCTGCCGCTCGGCTGCCGGTGGCTTGGCCCTCTGGCTCAGCTACCCTGGCCTTGCCCACGAAGAGAGTTTCGCGCTGCGCCTCGATACTGCTGCCCAGCTTGCTGATGTGGCCCTGATCACCATACCGATCGACTCGCGTGTTGGCCTCAAGACGGAACAGGCCCACCACGATGCGCCCCACAGTAGCTTCTTCCAGGCCTGGATGCTCAGTCGTGGTGATGAGATTCTTGAGTTGATCAGCGCGGTACAGCGTGCTGATTGGCGCCTCATCGCCCAGTTCGCCGAACTCGATAGCATGCGCCTCCACGGCGTGACCATGTCCGGCTCACGCGAACATAAACTGATCGGCTGGGAGCCGGAGAATATCGCGATCTTCCGGATGTGCGATGCCCTGCGTAGTCGGGGTATACCCGTCTATGCCAGCACCGATACCGGTCCAACGGTCGTGCTCATCACTCATCGCGACCATGTCGCAGCCGTTACAGCCGCAATCACTGAGCTTGCCCCCACTCTTGAGCATGTCAGCGGACATATTGGTGGTCCTGCGACGCTCATCGATCCTGATCAGGCACGGGCGGAGTTGGTCAGTTAGCGGTAGATCCGCCCTGTGACGGGAGGTGAGGAGGGTAAAGCCCTCCTCAAAAAAACACCTCAACCCTGGTAGCGCCAGACGGTACGAGTGGCGCTACCAGGGTTGAGGTGCGCCCGAAAAACAGAAAACATGTTCTTGACAGCTGCGTATCACCTCGCTATAATTCAGAACAAATGATCTTATAAGGAAAGAGGAGACTATGGCTGTCCAGAGTCGTGAACTGCATCCCGAGCGCCCGTTTCGTATCGCGTGGCCCACCCTTCAGAAAAGTGCGCTGCTCTACATCCCAGTTACCCTGCTGGCCATCTGTGTGGCCTACCTGCTGCTGAGCCAACTCCTCGGTAGAGTGCAGATTCTGGCCGATGATCTCCGCTATGGACGCCCGCGCACCTTCCATCTCACCGCACAGGTTGGGCGTCCAGAAGAGCGCGACAGCCTGACCCACCTGATCGCCATGAACCTCAACCGCCAGGTTGTAGTTCTGGAGTTGCCAGGCGGTGATGTGGCGAAGATGCGGGCACTTCCCGGCCCCTACCTCTTCGGTGAAGGTGAGGATCTCACTCCGGTAACGATGCGGTTGGCAGATATGAACGGCGATGGATCACCCGATCTCCTCGTCGGTGCCAAGAACGAAGAGGTGATCTACCTCAACCACGAGAGTGGCTTTGCCCTGATCACCGCTGAGGAGCGCCAGCGGCTAATCCCGTAGACGTGCTGCAAACCAGAAGTACCTGAGCGAGAGCGTCTCGCCCTCGTGGCGCCCCGTACGGGCAACCCCCCGTGGTTGCCCTGCCGTTGTACCACCTCACGGGAGGCGCGAACTGAGCGAGGGCGTCTCGCCCTCGTGGCGCTCTGTACGGGCAACCCCCCGTGGTTGGCCTGCCGTTGTACCAC
>CAIWUD010000053.1 GCA_903915775.1 uncultured Chloroflexota bacterium
GAGGTACGCTTCAAGGCGCTGCTCGGTCTAGGCGACGACTACCGTGTGCTCTTCATGCAGGGCGGGGCCAGTGCTCAGTTTGCACTGCTCGCGCTCAACTTCCTACTGCCTGGCTCTGTCGGCAACTATCTGCTCACTGGCTCATGGGGCGAAAAGGCTGTCGAAGAGGCCCAGCGTGTTGGGCAGACCCACGTTGCCGCATCAACTGCTGCAGGTGGTTACCGTACACTGCCCGCTCTCGACGATATCCAGATCAGTGAGCACCCCGCCTATATCCATCTGACGAGCAATGAGACTATTCAGGGCGTGCAGTGGTCGAGCCTCCCCGCGCTTCAGGGGGCGCCGCTGATCGCTGATATGAGTAGTGATATCCTCTCACGACCTTTTGATGCCTCACGTTTCGCCCTGATCTACGCCGGTGCCCAGAAGAATATTGGCCCTGCCGGGGTTACTGCGGTCGTGATTCAGCAGAGTTTTGCCGCTGCAGCTCGCCCTGACCTGCCAGCGATATTGAGCTACCAGACCTTCCTGAAGCATAGTTCGCTCTACAATACACCACCGGTCTACGCCGTCTATATGCTAGACCTCGTGCTGGAGTGGATCGAGCAGTTTGGTGGTCTCACGGCCATGGCTGAGCGCAATCATGCCAAGGCTGCCCTGATCTATGGGGCGATCGATGGTAGCGATGGTTTCTATCGGGGTCATGCCGAACCAGTTGGCCGTTCAGAGATGAATATCACCTTCCGCCTGCCCACCGTGGAGCTTGAGAAACAGTTTGTCGCTGTGGCACAGAGCCACGGGATGGTTGGCTTGGCTGGCCACCGTTCGGTTGGGGGTGTGCGTGCCTCGATCTACAACGCCCTCGAACCGTCGTCCTGTAGTGCGCTAGCCCAGTTTATGCGTGAGTTCGTTCGTACCCATGGCTAGGTATGGCGTCGTTTCAGCTATGCTGATGGCGGTGTCTGGCGGGTCTAGGGTTGGGTTTTGTGGAGGGCGCAGCCCTCCACACCTGCTGGTGCGGTGAACCCATGCATGTTGTGATGCTCTCAAAGGCCCTGGTGGTCGGCACGTACCAGCGTAAGCTGGAGGAGATTGCCAAGCTGGGGGTGAAACTGACCGTTCTCGTACCACCGAGTTGGCGTGAGCCACGGGTGGGGGTGTTGCCACTCGAGCGTCGCTATACCCAGGGCTATACGCTTGAGGTGCTACCGATTGCTCTGAATGGGCAACACCACCTACACTTCTACCCCACCCTTGGGTCGACCCTACGGCGTCTCCGACCGGATCTGCTCCATATCGACGAAGAATCGTTCAACCTTGCGACGTTTCAGGCGATGCGCATTGGGGTTGCGCTCGGTGCACGTTGCTGCTTCTACAACTACGCCAATATTAGACGTACCTATCCACCGCCCTTCAGCTTCTTCGAGCGTTACAATCTACGCCACGCTGCCCACGGTCTGGCTTGCAACCAGGAGGCAGCAGCCATTATTCGGAGCCATGGCTTCCAAGGTCCACTGACGATTGTGCCGCAGGTTGGTGTCGATCCCGAGCTCTTCCAGCCACGGGTTGCTGCGCAGCGCGGTTCGCTCTTCACCATTGGCTATCTAGGTCGCCTTGTGCCAGAGAAGGGCCTGCTCGATCTGATCGAGGCCATGGTTGGGTTGCCCCCCCACGTGCAACTCCGCTTGATTGGCGATGGCAGCCAGCGGGCCATACTTGAGCAGCGCGTGGCTGAGCTTGGTCTACGAGGGCGCGTTACTATCGCCCCGGCTGTTGCAAGTAGCGCGGTACCCGCTGCCCTGCAGACCTTCGATCTGCTGGTGCTCCCGTCACGCACGACGCCCTCC
>CAIWUD010000054.1 GCA_903915775.1 uncultured Chloroflexota bacterium
AGGGCCGACCACTGCTCCCAGCGGAGGCTGCGCGCTTAACCCCCGAGGCGCTGCGCAACAGTGGCGACACACAGCTCGTACGGGCCATCGAACTTGCTGTTAGCCAGCCGTAGGGCTACTCAGCCTCCCCGGGCGCAACGGGCTGTCGACCAACGCCCAGCGTAAAGAAGAGGATCGATCCCATCAGGCGCAGCAGGCCGGCTATCACCAACGCGCCGGCCAGGCCGATCTGATCGGCTAGCAGGGTGCCAACCAGTGGCATGATGAAGAGGGCACTGTTTTGTAGCGTCTGGTAGAAGCCTACGAGAATGGCCTGATGGTCGGTCGGGATACTGCCCAAGAGGAGATCAAAGTTGACCAGATCGTTCCCCGCGACGAAGAAGCCTGCCAATCCTGCGAGGAGCGCTAGGATCCAGATCTCCGTTGTGGCAGCTACGGCCAGGGGGTAGAGCGCAATCCCCAGGCTGGAGACGAGTAGGGCTCTGCCGATACCCACCCGCCGGGTTGTTGCCGACCAGATCGCATAAGCTACCAGGAGCACCGCGCTATTCGCCATGGTGATCAGACCGATCGCCGCGTCACTCGCCTCGACTACGCGCACCCAGTAGAGGGGGAGCAGTGGCATGCCCATCGCAACGCCAGAACGAAAGACGAACGAACTGGCGGCAAAACGTAGGAAAGGGGCCGGAGCCTCGCGAGTGACCGCAACGAGGTCGGTGAACCAGCGTACTATCCCCGAGCGTGCCCCTGGATCGGCGTCGGCTACTACTGGTACCTGATCAGGGATCGTGATGGAGCGCGAAAAGAGAAAACTGAGCAGGCCACCAAAGAACGAGCCGATGAACACGACCTGGTAGTTGAGCGGGACGACTATCCGATCAAGGATCTGACCGACCAGAGCCACACTGAGGGCCGAGAAGGTGCCCAGACTCGACCAGCGTAGACTCATCAGGCGGAAGCGGTGGCGTGGACCGGCCACCTGGCCCATCACGACCGTAAACGCTACGTTCACGATGGTGCTTGGCACCGTCACCACTGCCCAGATCGCAATGACCGCCCAGGGTACGAGGTCGAGTGGGAGCAGAAAGGGTAGAAAGCCAAACAGCGCGTACGACCAGAGTACCCAGACCCGTGATCTCGAGTACCAGACCACGATGTTGCGCTGGCGCTCAAGAAACTGGCCAATCGGTACACCGAGCAGGGCTCCGGTCAGAGCGGGGAGTGAGGTGAGGAGACCGACGAGCAGGCTCGAGGCCCCCAAGCGGGCCAGGAAGACCGCAAGGAAGGTGCCAACCCCGACCACAATACCGACCCCGATCCCATCGACCAGCACATTGCGGAAATTGCGCTCAGTGACATTGCGTGGCCGCGCAATTGCGCGCAACTCCTCGAGTAGCTTCATAGTTGAGCGTTAGATATGGTGAGCAGCTGTGACTCTAGCACAGCCGATGCGGCAACTTGCCCAAGTGTACCACAAGGTACGCCGATCAGAGCCATCCGAATCGCTCAAATTCCTGAAAAATAGTAGAAAATACGTTCATCTACTAGAGGTATACTAGCCATGTTGCCCCTCGGGGAGGTGTGGAGCATGCCTTGCCCCAACCTGGGATCACCGAGCGCTAGCTCGGTGTTTTCGGGAACGGGTCACGCGGAGCTGAACCATGCCTTACCCCAATGGTGAATAGCCCCTACAGGATGTGTATTGCACATAGGCATCGACGATCGTATAATCTCATGAGCCTCTCACCTCCACACAGCTCCACCCTAGATCGCCAGAGCACCGTTCGGTACCACATAAACCATGCTGCCGAGCAGGGTATCTCCCCCTACCACCACTCCTGCTCCCAGATGTACGGCATGAGGTGAGCTGTGGCGCGCTCTTCACCACCCCTACCACCAGAAGCTGATGAATCCGCTCTGCTCGGTGCCCTACTGACCGATGAGGTGCCGAGCCGTCGTGAGCAGATCCGGGCTACCCTCCTACGCTCGCTTGACCAGCAGCGTGAAGAGGCCCTGCGTGGCCTGAAGTTTCGTAATCAGCTCGACCGGCTACTCCTGCTAGCCGAACGTCTGCTGCTGGTGGCTACCGCGCTCACCTTCATCTACTGGCTTGCCGATGGGTATGGCCGTGACTGGCTCTACGCCATGGGTCTCGTTCGCCCGGCTGCTATTGTGGTGCCGACGGCCACGCCGACCCTCAATACCGCCCTGACCAGTGGGTATAGCGCCGCGGCACGCTTCACCCAACCAGCACCATCTGTAGGTGGAGGCGGAACCAATACTGTCGATCAGGCCCTCGCCCCTCAACTCCTCCCCGGCTCCACCGCCGCTCATGATCCCAAACCTCAGCGCCTACGCATTCCGGCTATTGGCGCTGATATGTCAGTCTATGAGGTCTACTTGATCGATGGAGAGTGGCAGGTAGCTGAGTATGCCGCCGGCTATCACCACGGCTCAGCCCTCCCCGGGACGATCGGGAACAGTGTCATCTCGGGCCACGCTGGCCTACGTGGTGCCGTCTTCAAAGATCTTGCGCAGCTCAAGCCTGGCGATAGTGTGCTGATCGAGACCCACGGCTGGAGCTATACCTACCGCGTGCGCAGCCTCACCAGTGTCTGGCCCTATCAGGTTGAGGTGATGGATCCCACCCCTTCGCCGGTGCTCACCTTGATCACCTGTACCAACTGGGATACCCAACGCCTGATCGTGGTGGCCGATCTGGTCGACGCGCGCCCACTGGGTTAGAGGGGCCGGAGGGGCACGGCCTCTCTGAACCGTTCAGCTTCATATCGCACTTCGTGGCCTCTCAATGACCCGAGGAGTTGATATGCAGCCTCTACGACGAGGTGGCCCCACCTACCCTCGGGGTATTCCGGTGCGCTGGACAGCCCTGGAGATCATGCTCATCATCCTGAGTCTGGTGATGATTGCTGCACCACTCTCGATTGGAGTGATGAGCCTGCTGGTGGTGCCTCCCGCCCCAGCCCAAGAGTTGGCCCAGGGACCGACACGTACAGCGACTACCCCGACAGGCGACACGCCCACCGCAACCGCGACTACAAGCGCCACGATACCCACCGCGACGCTCACCGCAACCGCGACTACAAGCGCCACGATACCCACCGCGACGCCCACCGCAACCGCGACTACAAGCGCCACGATACCCACCGCGACGCCCACCGCAACCGCGACTACAACTGCTACGGCAGGTATCCAGCTCTTCAAACTCGCCTCGCTCACCGAGGTGGCGCCCGGGCAGCCCTTTCGTTATACCATCTGGGTCGCTACAACTAGTAGCACGACTCAGACGGTGAGCTTCGAAGATGCCCTTGATCCAAATCTTGAACTGCTCGATGTCAGCGCTACTACCGGTAGCTGTAGCGCGGCACAGATTGTACGCTGCAATCTTGAGACACGCAGTGATGCACCGGCGGTGGTCAGGATTCAGGTGCGCGTACGCACGGGTGTGGCTCCTACCACCATGATCACCAATAGCGCCACGGCGAATGGGGTGAGCTCAGCCACGCTCAGCGTGCGGGTCAGTGAATGGGTGCTGCCTTCCCCTACTAGTACACCACCTACCGCCACCCTACCTCCTGCTTCGACCGCCACACCAAGCGCGACGCTACCAGCTGCGAGCCCAACTGCACCACCAACGGAACCTCCTAGCGAGGAGGAGGAAGAGCCACTACCCACGGCAACACCCACCCCAACCTCAACCCCAGAAGTACAGCCGTCACCAACCCCGTTCCCCCCCACCCCAAGCACGACCGCCACACCGGCCCCACCAACCCGACGTCCTACGATGGTGGTTGTCCGTGCCACCCCCTTACCCGCAGCAGAGCCCCCAAGCCCAACTGCTACCCTCGCCCCAACAGCGGTGGCCACCGTACGTGCAACGGCTGAGGCAGAAGCCCCCTTCTTTCGAGCAGCCAGCGATTGGGGCAGTGCGTATCCGGAGCAGCAGGTTGGCTTCACCTTCGTGGTACAGAACAGCCGCCCCCCTGAGTCGACAGGTGCCAACGATCTGGTCGATCTCCAGTTCACTGGCAGACTTCCCAACAACCTTGAGCTCCTCGGTACGCGTGCGAATCGTGGGGCAGAGCCACAGATAGGTGCTCAGGAGGTCGTCCACTACCTAGAACGGCTACCGCCCGGTGAACGTCTTGAGTTAAGCATTACGACAAAAATCCGGCCCCAAGTCGCTGCCGGGACGCTGCTCATCACCCAGGGGCAGCTAAGCTATGCTGGATTGGCCCAGGCGCTCTTCTCCAATATCGTTGCTCTGGAAGTGGTAAGTGCGCGTCCACCCGCAGAGGCCCTACTGATGCAGATCGCAGCGGCCTACCCTGAACCATCCACACCCACGGCAAGCCCACCCCCGCCAACGGCCACCGCTCCTCCAGCAACCCTGACAGCCATCCCAGCCACGGTCATAGCTCCAACACCCAGCACTGCTTCCCTAGCCGCACCACCACCACCACCAGCACCGTCGACGCCACTCCCGCACACCCAAGGGATGCTTCCCCTTGTCGGTATCCTCCTGCTCGGCTCAACGCTCTTCACCCGTACCCTACGCCTCCACCGGGCCCGTGAGCGGCTGTGAGGCACCGAATCATGAGGTGGGAAGCGAAGCCTGTTCGGTAGCCTCACCCCGCTGGACAGGCTGCCAACTATCTGCGGCAAGCCAGAGGATCATGGCCAGTAACAGCCAGTGGAGTTGATCGCGGACCGAAGCGAGGAGATCGACGAAGAGGTGCAGAGGTGGGAATGATACGTAGAGTTGCTGGAGCAGCAGCTGCGGCGTGCTACGTAGCTGCTCAATCAGCACAGTCAGGCCCAGCTCGGCACTGATCATTCCGTAGACCCACCAGGCGATGGCCAGGGAGAGCGTCATCAGGGCCATGGTGAGCAGGAGTACAAGCTGGTTATACCAGTGATGCGACACTGATCGGATCGGTGGTTCATGGGGCTGAGGTGTATTGGGGATGAGGCTCAACAGACGCACCGTGAGCTCGGGGGGGGCCTCCCAGTGCAACTCAACACGGAGTAGGCGATCGAGGGGGTCATCGGTCTCACGTTCAGAATCGGGAGGCGTTACGTGCATTGGCTCACCTCACTACGCCACCAGACAGCAGTTGGATGGGCGTCATACCAGAAAACGGGTCGTGGGGCGGATTCGACCGCGGCTGGGCCACCACCTTCCTGGTCGGAGGCCGCTCCTGCGACTCCAGAATAGTGACCAACCGCTCTTTCCCACGGCGAATATGGCTCTTGACCGTATTCAGCGGCATGTCAAGGATCTCGGCAATATCGGCGTAACGCATATCCTCAAAGTAGTAGAGGACGAGCACCAGACGGTACGGCTCTTCAAGCTGGCTGAGAGCCTGACGTACCTGGACGCGCAACTCTTGGGAATCAAGCGCTTGTGCTGGATCGATCCAGCGATCATCATCAGCAATAGCGGTCAACCGGTCACCCTCCTCCTCATCAGGGGGGGGAGAGTGTATGGGTAGTTGCCGCCCACGGCGCCGCAACTCATCACGACAGAGGTTGACGACAAGGCGGTAGAGCCACGTGGTAAAGCGGCTCTCACCATGGTACTGCGTGATAGTGCGAAACAGGCGGATGAACGCCTCCTGAGTGAGATCGGCGGCATCTTCAGGATGTTTGAGCACACTCATCGCGATACTGTAGACGTAGTGCTGCTGACTCTGCACGAGCTGAGACAACGCCTGTTGGTTCCCTTGCTTCGCCAGCGCGATCAGCTCACGCGAAGGTTCTGCCACCGTGCGGCCTGACCTTTCCTCTACCCCCGGCTGTCAAGGCTCGGTAGGGTATGGTACCAACGGGGATGGAGGGTACACACCCCCAAACACTCCCGCAGGACACTCCCTACGACGATCGGCAGAGCGTAAAAGTTGCACTGGCTGTGGCCCAATCTACACCCATGATCGAGGTAAGCGTGGCACCAGACGATCAGGTTGGTGCAGCCGAAATCGAACCAGCCTTACGGAACAGGATCGTAACCACCACGCGCCCAGGGATGGCAACGCGCAATGCGCCGGACGGTCAGCCAACCGCCCTTTAGGAAGCCATATTTACTGATAGCCTCAAGGCCATACTGGGAGCATGTCGGGTGGTAGATGCAACTTGGCGGTAACCATGGTGAGATGGCAAGTTGGTAGAAGCGGATGAGTTTGAGTAGAATCCAACGCATAGTACGATCTAGCCTGCAACCGAGGGGCAAAGCCCGCCGGTTTCACTCAAGCGGCTCTTTGCTAATATTGAAGCTACAGGATGGGGCACCCTGGGCCATGCAGCTACACTGCTCAACGACAAAGTGCCGACCACCCGAGACCCAGGAGGTAGCCTCCTCGATGATACCACGGGCGATGTAGAAGACCGGACCCGGATCGGCGCGGGTAATACAGTTCGAGCAGCGGGTGATGTGATAGATGAACTTCCCACGCTCTTCTTCCACATGGCTCGACTGATCACTGAAGCGATCGAAGGTCTGCGCGGTAGCGTTGAGCACAATCTTCAACTTCATCGTGATTGGCATCAGTTTGAGGGCCAGGTCGGCCATGCCGAGGAGTGGTCCAAACTCCTTGAGACCAAGCGAGAAGGCGACCCGTCCAGCTCGTAGTTCAAGACCACGGGCGCCGCGCTGACCATACATGGTACCGAGTGCTACCGAGTATTGTGAGATCGCCTCAAAGGGGAACTCACGCCTGAGATCGTTCGGTGGATAGGCATCGAGGTACTGATCAAGCTCGGCTAGGCGTAGCAGCGCCTTCACGCCGTTTTGACCCATTACCTCCTCGAGTGACATGAAGCAGAGACGACCAATTTTGTTGGGGTAGTGCAGGCCGCGGAAAGCTTCCACTGAGGTCATGGGTTCTCTGGCTCCTTACACAGCTACGCAGAGAACGGCTGGATTGACGCTACGATGCTCTTATACTACCCTCGCTGTGCACTACGATGGCTTCTGTACCTTTTGCATGTGTGGGACTCCGCCCCACACCCAGTCGAGGCGAGGTGAGAGAAGCGTGTGCCCGTACGCCCTCTTCACGCACGCACCGTCTCCCAGACGAGATGCGCGAGCTGTGGCAGAAGTAGCTGCTCCAGAGCGAGCTGCACCGCAGGGGTCGAACCCGGTAGGCAGAAGATGAGTGCTCCACGGTAGACACCTGCCGTTGCCCGCGAGAGCATCGCTGCAGCGCCAATATCCGCGTAGGAGAGCATGCGGAAGAGCTCACCAAAGCCGGGGAGCCGCTTCTCAAGCAGGGCCTCTATCGCATCCACCGTGCTGTCGCGGCGGGCAATACCCGTGCCACCGTTCGTGATGATCAGTTTGCACCCCTCAGCAGCGTAGCTGCGAACAAGGGCCACAATCTCTTCAGGCTCATCACGCACTATCCCGTATCTTACCACATCATGCCCGGCGGCGCTGAGTGCAGTTTTGATCGTGCTGCCACTCGTATCATTCTCTAGCGTGCGGGTATCACTAATGGTGAGAATAGCACAGCGGATCGGACCGTCGCGCTCGGCCTGGGCGCGCTGCTCGTGATCCTGGTGGCCCATAAGCTACCTACCTTCGCTGCTTTGGGGAGGGAGCATCTCATGCGTTCGCCACAGTATAGCATGGCTCCACCGAGCAGGCGCTCGGTGATCCCCAGTTGACGGGAGTTGTGGAGGACGTAGCACCGCCCCCCTCCCGACCTCCCCGTTGGGGGGAGGGGCTTGCCCCTTGATGCTCCCGGGGAGGTGTGGAGGGCCTTGCCCTCCACCAAAGGCCTCAACCCGGCCCCAGTAGCGCCAGACAGCCAAGCCAGCGCTGCCGAAAGTAAAATATGCCTCAGTTGCACATCAACAAGTAAGTTGTACACTTACTTGCATAGAATTCCCCGTAGGTTTTCAAGTATATACGACTCAATCGGCTGCGCTCCACTATACTTTGTGACAAGGAATACGGATTTCTTACAGACGTAGTTAAGGAGCACAGAATGAACGCCCTACGCCTCTTCCCGAAGCTGGTCATCGCGGTCGGTATCATGTTTGCACTCGCTGGTGTTGTTGCTGCCGGGGCCGGGTTCTACATCAACTCGTTCGTGACCAATGAGCTCACTGCACAAAATATCGTCACCCCCGACGATGCCTCCATCCCCAACGCCCCCGTGAACAGCATTGCTACGGCACTGAGCATGGCAGACATCATCCAGCACCACGCAGCGGATAGCAGCCAGGGCCTGACCTACGCACAGATGGGCCGCTTCGCAGTCGCATCTGGTGACCCTGCTGGCACGAACAGTGCCGATGAGGCCCTGAAGGATGCCAATGGCAAGCCCGTCGCCAACCAGGCTCGCAATACGCAGCTGACCGCCGCTGGCCTGGTGACCTCCCTGAGCCTCTCGGCAATGGCCATCGGCGCATCCTACGGTGCCATCCTCCTCGGCGTTGCCTTCACCCTGCTCGGTCTAGTGGTCGCTGGCCTCGGCTACGCGCTCTTGGGCCTGATCACCCCCGAAGTTGCCCAGAAGTTCGGGATCCACGCCATCGCGTAGGGCTCCCTAGTCTCGATCAATCCTGCTTCGCTAAACGTCCCAAACTCACTCAAAGCCCCTCGCTATCCCAGGCGAGGGGCTTTGAACGTGTAGAGGGTGGTGTGTGCAGGAATGCTACGCGAGCTGGGCCACCAACTGTTGACGGTACGAGATCAGCATATGCCCTCCATACTGCCACGCCCCAATGGTAAAGAGCATTTGGGAGATCGTCTGCACAATCTGCTCGGTCCAGACTAGGGCGATCGAGAAGGTGGGGATTGAGGTGAGCCACGCCATGACGAGGATGACCGTGAGGTTGATCAGGAAGAGACTACCAGTGAGCCACATCTTGCGCCCCCAGGCTGCGGCGATCAGCATAGCGAGCAGCGCGACGTTGGCAATGGCACTGAGGAGAATGAGCGGAACGCGCCACGGCCCACCAGCATTGCTGATTGCGATGACGCCTGCACCCACTATGGTAAAGACGAGGATCGGCACGAGCCACGGTTGCCGCAGCGCTGCCTGACGGCGGAACATCCGGCGCACCTGGTAGAGCGCCCAAGCGATCAGGGTCAGGCCAGGGGCAATGAGCGGAAAGAGGCCGAGGTTGAGCCACGCAATATCGGGTCCACCTGCAGCTAGTACAAGTTTGCCGGTAGCTTTGGCAAGCCCACCCGTGACGGTGAGTATGAGGCCGAGCAGTGCCATCTGACCGAGCTTCGGCTCCATCTGCCACGTCATGCGGGTCAAGAGGGTGAGTCCAAAGGCGGAAAAGATGACCGTCATGTAGTCTTGCAACGCGAGTGGAACGGTGTAGCCCATAGGTTGACTCCTTACTACGCTCAAAAAAACGCGGTGGCCGATATTGTATATATGTCATGGAGATTTCGCAAGTCCTCAGCGTGTATAATAAGGCCAGAACCACCCCTGGTGAGAGTTTGAAGCAGTAGGATTTACATTTCAAACCAGCGTGACGATCCGGTGGGAGGAGGGGGCGACGAAGCCCGCTCAAACGGTCGTGCTGGCGCAGCCGACGTTGAAGTGCGCCCGGGGGAACGTACGGTTCCGATCAGGGTGACCATTTCCCAAGGAGACCGAGCTAGCGCTCGGTGATCCCAGCTTTGCGTGACCAGCGTGCGGGAGGCGTGGAGGGCAGAGCCCTCCACAAAAAAACTAACCCAGCCCCGTTTCCGCCAGGGGAGACGTGAAGAGTTACTACCCGGGGCGGTGTTGAACCACAGCTCGATCTGGTGAACTATGCTGAATCCGCTCACTGCTTTCGGCCGTGCGTTGCGCGATCTCTTCGACGACTTCTTTCTCATCATCTGCTGTAATCTCGTCTGGTTCTGCACAACCGCCCCCCTGTGGGCAGTTGCGCTCTACATGCTCGTTGACGGGCAGTTCTGGCTCGCTGCTCTCGTCACCATGCTTGGGACGCTCCCAGCAGGCCCCATGACCATGGGCCTGGTTGCGCTTGCGTGGCGCCTCGCCGATGGACGGGTCAGTGGGTTCCGTGACTTCTTTGGAGCGGTCTGGCGCTACGCACGCACCGGCTGGATCCTCTTCGGTGGCTGGATGCTCGGCTTCCTCCTGATTCTCTTCAACCTGGGCTACTATGGGACATTACAGGGCTGGGTAGGGGTGATTCTGACCACCATCGCGATCTACATCCTGCTCTTCTGGCTAAGCTTGTTGATCTATGTCCCAGCCCTCTTCCTCCTGCAAGAGGTGCCCACACCCCGGATGATCATCAGGAGCAGTACGCTCATGATCCTCGGCCGTCCGATCTTCACGCTGCTCACCCTAGCGATGATGGGGCTGATCCTGCTGATCAGCTTCTCCCTGGTAGCGCCACTAGCCCTCCTCACCGTGGGATGGCTAGCACTGTGGGGCATGCATACGACGCGCCAACAGATTGCCGATGCGGAGCGGCGTAAGCAGGAGGCTGAGGCTGCTACCGCGCCCTCCGAGGAGCGTGGCCGACGTGGTCAGGTGCGGCCTAAGTAAATGCTTGGAAGGACGTCGCCTTCACCCCCCTCCCAACCTCCCCCCGCTGGGGGGAGGTGCTTGCCCCGCGCAGCCTCCGGGGAGGGGTGGAGGGCAGGGCCCTCCGCAAAAAACCCAGCCTAGCTTTGGTATAGCCAAACACTCGCACCGGCGCAGCCGAAATTGAACCACCCCTAAACGTCTGTAGAGAAAGTGGATCCCGCGATGCTACTGCCACACGACTACCCCGAGCGCGTCTACGCCGGTGTGCTGGGCAAGATGATTGGTGTCTACCTGGGCCGCCCCTTTGAGGGGTGGAGCTACGAGCAGATTCTGGCCCAACTGGGTGAAATTCGCTACTACGTCCATGAGCGCTACGATGTCCCATTGCGCAACCATACTCTCGTCGTGACCGACGACGACCTCTCTGGCACCTTTGCCTTTCTGCGCGCCCTCGAGGATTATGACTATCCAGCACTGATCGAGCCAGCCCAGATCGGTCAGACCTGGTTGAACTACATCTTGCCGCTGCGCACGATTCTCTGGTGGGGAGGGGTGGGGAACTCGACCGAGCATACGGCCTACCTCAACCTGCGCGATGGGATCACTGCCCCCACGAGCGGATCGATCGCCCAGAATGGCAAGGTTATCGCTGAACAGATTGGATCGCAGATCTTCATCGACGGTTGGGCCATGGTCGCTCCCGGTGATCCTGAACGGGCGGTCGATCTGGCGCGACGCGCAGCGAGTGTCAGCCATGATGGTGAGGCGATCTACGGCGCTCAGGCCCTGGCCGCCATGGAGTCCCTGGCCTTCATCGAGAACGACCTGAGTAAGCTCCTCGATGTGGCAACACGGTTCATCCCCAGGGACTCGGTCATCGCCCGGCTCTACACTGATCTCCGCGAGTGGCACGCCCGAGATGGTGACTGGCGCCGCACTCGTGAGCGCATTGTGGCTACGTACGGCTATGATCGTTATGGCGGAAATTGCCACATGGTGCCCAACCATGCCCTGATCCTGCTCGGCCTACTCTACGCTGCCGATGATTTTCAGCAGGCGATGACGATTGTCAATACGAGCGGTTGGGATACAGACTGTAACGCTGGTAACCTCGGCTGTCTGCTCGGGATTCGTGGGGGGCTACCGGCACTGGAGACCGGCCCCGATTGGCGTACACCCATGGCCGATCGGCTCCTCTTACCCACCACTGATGGTGGCCGCTGCGTCACCGATAGTCTCACCGAGAGCTTCTACGTCGTCAATGCCGGCCGTCGACTGGCTGGGTTAGAGCCCCTCGTGCCCAAGGGGGGTGCTCGTTTCCATTTTGAGCTCCCTGGTGCGCTTCAAGGCTTCCAACCCGAGGAGAGTATCGCTTCCCACGGCGTCGTAACCCTAGAGAATGTGATGGGCCATAGCCGCAAAGGAAGCCGTAGCCTGGCCATTCACTACAAGCAGCTTGCGCCCGGACGTGAGGCACGAGTGGCCACAGCGACCTTCATCCCGCCCGGTACGCCCGATATGGGCGTCTATGAGCTCCTTGCCTCACCGACACTCTACCCCGGTCAGACAGTCCGGGCCTGGCTCTCTGCTGATCAGCGTAGTCGTGGTGCGATCACAGTGGCACTCTCGCTACGCATGTACGGAGCAAACGATACCCCCGTGACCATCACCGCTCCTGCGGTAACCCTCGCACCAGGGGCCGGGCTTGAACTGGTTTGGCGCATTCCCGAGCTCTATGGGGCACCGATCATCGATATCGGCCTCTCGTTGAGCTCCACGGCACGCGCCGACGGATCGATCTACCTCGATGCCCTGGGATGGGATGGCACGCCCCACACCACCTTCGGTCGTCCGCCAGGAGGGGGCACCATGTGGCGTCGGGCGTGGATTGATGCAATCGATCAGTTTGACCCGATGTGGCCCGAAGCCTTTCGGATCGTCCAGAATCGGGGGCCTGGTCTCCTCATCCAGGGGAGTCGTGAGTGGACCAACTATCGGGTACGGGCGGCAATCACCCCACATCTGGCCCAAGCCGCAGGGATTGCCGCCCGGGTTCAAGGATTGTGCCGCTACTACGGCCTGACCCTCCAGCAGGGCGGAACGGTACGGCTGGTGAAGCTCCGCGATGGTGAAACGCTCCTGGCCGAGGTTCCATTTCCTTGGGAGTGGGGCCAAACCTACCAACTCCAACTCGAGGTGGCTGGTAGCACGTTGCGTGCATGGGTGCACCAGGAGGGTGCTCCCCTTGATGAGCAGCAGCCGCTCCTCACCTACACCGACCTCGATCATCCCCTTACCGGTGGAGCTGCCGCTTTTGTAGTGCACTCAGGTTGCCTCGCCGCTGATGCCATGCACATTGAGCCGCTCCCTGATACACGGTAGATCATCTGCAGCGGGTGGGGGAGGCTACACCTCTTCCACCCCCCAACGTGAAGAACGCTACAGAAAAGAAAATTTGTTCTTGACGGCTCACCAAAAAGACGCTATACTCCAGAACATACGGTTTCGAACAAATGGTCTTAAATTGCGAGTGGGTGCCAATTCTGAGGCCTCCCTTCACGTATCGAAAGGAGTATCGCTATGGCTGTTCAGAGTCGGGAACTTCATGCGGGACGCCGGTTTCGCCTCGGTCTACCGACTATGCAGGGGAATGTCATCGTCTATACGGTTGCTGGCGTCATCATTGCCCTTGCGGTCTATGTACTACTCAGTCAGCTCTTCAGCATGGTGCGCGTAGTGGCGGACGATCTGCAGTATGGACGTCCCCGTACCTTTCACCTGACGGCCCATGTAGGGCGACCAGAAGAGGTCGGGGCGATGACCCACCTGATCGCCATGAACCTCGATCGTCAAGTCATGATCCTGGAGTTGCCGGGCGGCGATGCGACCAAGATCCGCGTACTACCTGGCCCCTACCTCTTTGGCGCCGGCGAAGATCTCACACCGGTGACGATGCGCCTTGCTGATATGAATGGTGATGGTGCCGCTGATCTCATGGTACGGGTGAAGAATGAGGAGATGGTCTATCTGAACCGTGAGGGAGGCTTTAGCTTGATCACCGCTGAAGAGCGTCAGCAGTTGGCACGGCAAGAATAGGTGACACGTGCGAGAATAACTTGGAGGGCGCTGCCCTCCATAATTGATTCCCTAACCCCCTCCGTTGCGCCTAGACAGCGTGGTATGATGGTGTGAAATCACGCAAGCGGAGTGGAGTCTGGGTGAGTATCATGAGTAGTAACTACCAGTCAATTCTCGTACCCGAGGCGCTACGCGCCCTGGTGGCTGAGGTGATGCTAATTGATGATCTTGAAACGGTACGTCGTGGCGATCTCGATGTACCACGTTTCGTCGGACGCCTCAAGTTTGAGGCTCAGGAGGCCTACGATCGGATCCATCCACACCTACGGGAGATGCAACTCCTCGGTCTGCTCCAGGAGGAGCACGATCGGGTGGCACTCCTGATTGTGCCTGCACTTCCAACCCCTCGACCTTCACGCCTCTGGATCGCCCTGCTCCTCTTCGCCCTCACCATTGCCTCAACGATGCTCACCGGTGGTCAGGAGCTGAACTGGCAGACTGGCGAGAGCTTCTTTGATCTCGGGAGTGGACTTGCCTTCAGTACTGCACTCCTAGGCATCCTCCTGGCTCACGAACTCGGGCACTACATTGTGGCGCGCCGCGAAGGGATTGCAGTCAGCTATCCGATCTTCATTCCGATGCCGATCTTCCTGCTCGGCACGATGGGTGCGTTTATCTCCATCAAAGAGCCGGTACCCAACCGGAGGGCCCTCCTCGCCATTGCGATCGCTGGCCCGCTCGCCGGTCTCATCGTGGCAATCCCCGTCCTCCTGATTGGGTTAGCCCTCTCACCAGTACGGAACATCGCCGATGTGCGAGCCGCTCTACCCGATATCAGCTTCTTCACTGAAGGAAACTCACTCCTCTACGCTGCTCTGAAGTTCCTCGTGTTCGGGCGCTTTCTCCCCAGTGGTGGTGATGATGTCTACATGCACCCCGTGGCCCTGGCCGGTTGGGCCGGACTCCTGGTGACCGGGCTCAACCTCCTCCCTGCAGGTCAACTCGATGGCGGGCATATCTTCTTCGCCCTCTTCGGTCCACGTGCAGCACAATGGATGAGCATGGCCGTTGCGCTGCTCCTCCTCGCCATGGGCTTCCTCTGGAGCGGATGGTTCCTCTGGGCGATCATCGTGGCCCTTATTGGCCAGTCACGTAGCCCGCTGCTCAATGAAGTCACGCCACTGCACGGTGGTTGGCGCCTGCTGGCGCTCCTTGGGCTGGCTGTCTTCATGCTCGTTTTTACACCCACACCAATCACTACCGTGGTGATGCCATAGTATGAGTTCGATGTTGGCTGCACCAGTGTTGCGTGTTGGTGTGCGAGGCTTGCCTATGGCCACGATAACCCTTGAAGTTCCCGACGAGTTAGCTAAACAGATGGCCGCCTTTGCTCCGCCCGCCGAAATGCAGGAGCATGTGCGCGTGCTGCTCGAACGCATGCTGGCGACTACCCCAGAGGAGATGCGTACGAGTGGCGAAGATGCTCTCGTGCAGTTGGACGAGAAGGGTCTCGTAACGCTCCTTGAACAGTGGAAAACCTTTGATCTGCTCTCGTTGTTACGTCGTGCGATTGTGGATTTTAAGCTTGAGGTTGCATACGATCGCCATACTACGCAATCAAACGGCTCAAATAGTGGATATATACTATTTAGTCGAAACTATCTCTTTAACGAACTCGATCAAATTGCCTCATCGCGCACCTTAGAACGGGCATGTTACTATATTGATCGTCTCATCAAAGGCATTTCAGAAGTTCGCACGAGTGAAATCAATGATATTAACCTTAATCGCTGGAAAGAATACGAAGAAATTCAGACTGATAGCCTCTGGTTAATTGATCGGCGCGACAGTTCCGGCGTACATACCGCAGGGTATTGGGGGAATTTTGTACCTCAAATACCCTATCAGATGATGAAACGGTATACTAAAAAAGGTGAATGGGTACTTGATACCTTTAGTGGATCAGGTACTACCCTCATCGAAGGTCAACGGCTAGGAAGAAATACGCTTGGTGTTGAGTTGCAACAGCGCATGGCCGACCATGCCAAAGAGCTCATTGCTGCTGAACCTAATACCCACGGTGCGCTGATTGAGGTGATTCAGGGGGACAGCGCAGCGATCGATTACAAGGCACTACTCGCAGAGTATGGTCAAACATCAGTCCAATTAGTCATCATGCATCCCCCCTATTTTGATATTGTCAAATTTAGCGCTGACACGAGAGATCTCTCAAATGCAGCATCAGTCGAACATTTCCTGGAAATGATGGGTGCTATTGTCGATAATGTGGCTCAGGTCCTCGATAGAGGTCGCTACCTTGTCCTGGTCATTGGCGACAAGTATGCAAAGGGTGATTGGATACCATTAGGATTTCAGACCATGAGTGAAGTTATGAAGCGAGGCTTCTCTCTCAAGAGTCTCATTGTGAAGAATTTTGAGGAGACATCGGGCAAGCGTAATCAGAAAGAGCTTTGGCGCTATCGGGCGTTGGTTGGGGGATTCTATATTTTCAAACACGAGTACATTTTTCTCTTCAAGAAACAGTGATGGCTCGTGGAAGTCGATCGATCCAAACGCTCAAACCTCTGGCGCTAGCCGCGCGACGGTTTCGCGCAGTGCGGCGATCCGCGCACTGTTGCCCCGCTCTTCACCCAAGCTCGCCAGCTGCTGCTTCTTCTGGGCCAGGTTAGCGCAGGCGGCGTAGAAACGGCGCGCTGCGCTACTGCGCAGCCGGGCACGGCCCCGATCCATAATCGAGCAGGCCGTCCGGTAGTGCTCCTCACTGATAGTGCCAAGCGCTACCTCTTCACGCAACTGCTCGCGCATCCAGCGCTGCTCACGCCTGATGGCCCAGATGATCACCCCCAGCGCGACTGCCCAACCCAGCCAGTCGACGAGCAGCATCGCTGCTAATCCACCCAACCCGGCTGTCCCAGCTAAGAAGGTGGCCATCCCGTTGTGTAGCGCATGCAGGAAGATCGCCACCATCAGACCGATGAACGGGAAGATCAGCTTACTACCCCGCCCGCGCCGCAATCGGCCAACGGCGAAGCCAATCCCGATCGAGGCGGTGTAGACCGCATGCCCCCAACCGCCAAGGACCACCCGCAGCAGAAAGAGGGTGAACATCTCGCCGTACCCCCCCTCCAGATAGCCCATGAAGTAGAGGTAGAGGAGATTCTCCGTTGCGGCAAAGCCCAGGGCCGTAATAGCGGCATAGACCATCCCATCGAGAATCGAGTCAAACTCGTGGGGGACAATCAAGAAGATGAGCGCAATGGCCAGCCCCTTCAGCAACTCCTCAACCACCGGTGCGAGGAGCGTTGTCCCGGCGAGATCGGCCAACCCATCGCCAACTAACAGGCCAATACCCAATTGGAGCACGGAGGTCCAGATAATTGCCCCCCCCGTCGCGACCAGGGCCCCCCAGAGAAAGGCACCAAAGAGGAGCTTCGCCGGCTCCTTCTCAAAGCGGTCGAGCCAGTAGACGATCGCTGCATACCCGAAGCATGGAACGAAGCTGAGGAGCAGGGCAAGCAGAAAGGCCATCAGAGGACCCCTTTCGTACTGGGTACACGATCCGCCTGTCGTGGATCGTAGCGGGTAGCGGCATCGAGAGCGCGCCCCAAGGCTTTGAAGATCGCCTCAACCTTATGGTGATCGTTCTGCCCGTAGAAGAGTTGGGCGTGTAGGTTCAGACGCCCATGGAAGGCGATACTCTCGAGGAGGTGGGCCACGAGATCGGTACTCAGTTGGCCAATCCGCGGTGTGGCAAAACTCGCCTGAACGACACAGTAGGGTCGGCCACCCAGATCAACGGCAACCAGGGCGAGGGCCTCGTCCATGGGTACGAAGCTGTGGGCGGTGCGCACAATCCCACGGCGCTCACCCAGGGCCTGGTCAATTGCACGCCCTAGGCAGATGCAGATATCTTCAGCCGTGTGGTGCTCATCGATATGCAGGTCGCCATGGGCCTGTACGCTCAGGTCAAAGAGGCCATGGCGCGCCCAGAGGCTCAGCATGTGGTCGAGGAAGCCAATCCCACTGCTGATGTTGGCCTGGCCACTGCCATCAAGGTTGAGGCTCAACTCGATTGCGGTCTCACCGGTCACCCGGTTGATCGTAGCAGTGCGCTGGTTCATCATGGTCGGTTGAGCGATCGTTCACTGGAGAACCCATCGGGGTAACGCCGGCGTAGTTTGGCAATGTTCTCCGCCATCACATCGCCCATCTGGAGATCGAGGGCGTCACAGGCCAGCGCTACGTACCAGAGGATATCACCAAGCTCGGCACGCAACGCCGCCTCATCGAGCGGGTGGTCGTGGAAGGCGTGCTTCTTGAGCGTGTCCGCCCACTCACCCGACTCGCCGCAGAGACCAAGGGCGGCGTTGAGCAGACGTTCGTTACGGCTTCGCCCGGGGGCTGCGCTGCGCAGGGCCTGGCGCTGGTAGTCGTTAGCGTCCACTGATCCACCTCAATACTTCTGCTTGTACCAGTCCGTTGCTACTGATCCCCTCACCACCATCGATCGTCATCCGCCCCTGCCAGTCGCTGAAAACACCCCCAGCCTCACTGATAATTGGTAGCAGTGCGGCGGCGTCCCAGATATTCATGATCGGATCGAGGGCAACTTCGGCCCGCCCCGTAGCCACCAGCAGATGGCCGTAACAGTCGCCCCAGGTACGGAAGAGCCCCGCAGCGGCGAGTAGACGCTGGAACGCCTCACCCTTCCCGTACGCCTCGTAGCCGTGGGCGATCGTTCCTACCACTAAGCTCTCAGCCAGACTCGTCACCCCCGAGACTCGACAGGGTCGGCCGTTCCACCAGCAGCCCTGACCGCGTGCTGCGTAGACAATTTCACCGAGGGCTGGTATGTTCACCACCCCCACCAGTGGCTCATCCTCGCGCAGCAGCCCCACCATCACCCCGTAGAGCGGTACACCACGGACAAAGCTCTTCGTCCCGTCGATCGGGTCGAGGATCCAGCGGTAGATTGCGCCCTCATGGCCGCTCAACCCCTCCTCCTCGCCCAAGATCGCATGGTCGGGGTAGCGCGCCCCAATCGCTGCACGCAGGAACGCCTCACTCTCACGATCGGCAATAGTGACCGGCGACTGGTCGGCCTTGCGCTCAACGGTAAGGTCGCTCTGAAAGTAGCGTAGCGTGATTTTGCCCGCCGCCCAAGCAATCTGGTGGGCAAAGTTGAGCAGGGTGGATAGTTCGTTGGTCATGACACCTCCGTGGTTATTTGCTTGCGGCTGCGCCAACTTGACCGTCTGGCACTACCAGGGTTGGGGGGCGCGGAGGGCTGAGCCCTTCACACCTCCCCTCACGACACACATTCTATGCTACACTTCCAGGGCAACGCACGACAACCCCATAGAGACACCGTCATGCAGAACGAACCCTCGATTGCACGGCTGGTGGCCATGAGCGCCGATGTCAGCCCGAGCGAATTCCTCTTGAGCCACGCCGAACATAGTCTCGGACGATCGACGATCTGCGATATTGTAATCAGTCGGCAGACCGTCTCGCGACTGCATGCGCGCATTGTACGCGAAGGGCCACGCCATGTGCTACGGGACGCAGGGAGTGCCAACGGTACCTTCGTAAATGGTGTCCAGATCAGCACTGCCCACACCCTGAGCGACCAGGATACCATTGGGCTCGGTGTGGCTAGCGACCTACTCCGCTTCATCGATCCCGATCCGACGATCATTCCGAGCATGCGTCTGCGCCTTGACGAGCGAACCAGGATCTTCTACCTAGGCGTAGAGGCCCTCGATCTCACCCCAAGTCAGCACCGCCTGCTCACCCACCTCTTCCGACGCCTGGGTGAACTGGTCAGCCGGGAGGAGTGTGCGGTGGCAATCTGGGGCCGCGACTACGACCCCGGCCTCGATGCTGAAGCCCTCGACCGGGCGATCAGCAACCTTCGCGGCGTACTCAGGCGGACGAGCCAGGGTGCCGAGCTACTCCAGACGCGGCGTGGGCTTGGCTATACGCTCCTGGCTCAACTACCGGATGATCGGAGCTAGGTGGTAGGGGAGCTACACCACCCCGCGCTACGAGGACGCTTGACAGGAAGATCCTCACCGATAAAGTGAACCGCACTCTTCGCCGCTTCCAGGATGGTCAGGAGCCCACTGCCGGGGTGTACTGCACCACCAATCCAGTAGATCCCACGGGCTCCAGGGTGGCGAATGTGGGGCCGTAGCGGACCAAGTTGAGACCAGCTGTGGATCAAGTTGAAGACGGCACCCAGGTGGGTCAGATGCTCGTCACGCCAACTCTCTGCGCTGTAGGAGTGCTCGGTAACGATGTGCCGCTCAACATCCTCGAAGCCTAGTTTGGTCATCTGGCGCAGGATGCGCTCGCGGTAAGGCCCATGCTTAGCTTTCCAATCGATGGGGTAGCGTAAGTTAGGCACCGGTAC
>CAIWUD010000055.1 GCA_903915775.1 uncultured Chloroflexota bacterium
GCCTGGCTGTTCCCACGTCACGCGCACAAAGTCGTAAGGGTTCATAGGTGTGCTTTCCAACCAGTTTGGTTAATGCTTAGGAGCCCGTGGCCCCGCCATAGGCGGAATTTTTCTCGGGATGCGCGCCTCCATCCCCCTCCACCGTAGGGTACTAACTTCGGGGTCTATGCCTCCGATCCAACCGCCAGAAGGCGATATGGACAAAATTCAGGCTTCGCGAAGGCCCGCCCAGCGCACATAGCGTAAGCTGCCATCCACACCCAGGAGTTCGCGTACCCGCACCTGGGCTCGGCGGGCGCTGGGTGGCAGGGGATAGTGCAACACATGTGGGATGCGCAACTCGATAAAAGCCGATTGGTCAGGGAGCAGACCCACCCGCTCTCGATCGTCCGCACGCACCTGCTGACCCCAGAGGTAGTAGTGCGTCTCACGAACCGTGCTGTTCTCCAGGTCAAGCTCAGTCATGCTGGCGGGCGGTGCAATGCCACAGTAGACGACGTGAAAGTCGCCACCGATCCGTTCCCAGCGTAACTCCCGGTTGGCATCGAAAATCCGTCCACGCTCCCAGGAGTTGAAGTTGGTGGTAACATCGAGAGTGGCGAAGTGGATAGCTGAGAGTTGAGCTTTTGGTTCAAGGTAGTCCTGCGGCACCCGCTCAAGGTACATCCAGGCTGGGCTAACCCAGACCACTACGGACACCAGATCGGTGACCTTGTTCACATCAGCATAGGCAGCGCGCTCAGTGAAATCATCGGCACTCATGCCGTCGTACTCCCTATCCCCGGACGAGGCTGCTTGTAGGCTGGAAACTGCTCGATCCGGTGCACAAAATCGCTCACTGCTGCCTGCCTGAGCGCGGCCAGATTCGCCTCACGCCATGTCTGTACCGCACGTACGCCGCTGCACGTCGTCTCAGGGGCTGCTTTGACGCTCAGGGTGTCGTCAGACCAGGTACCATAGGAGCAATCGGTGCCCATGAACTTCCCCAAGCCCCAGATCGTATCGTCGGCACGCCCTTCGGTCGACCCAATGTGGTGAGTGCGGATCTCGCTTACGGCACCGCGTACCGCGCCTAGACCGCGTGAGCCACCCGAGCCGATGCGCAGCAACTCATCCTCGAGATCTTGTACCACCAGCAGGATCGCCCCCAGTTGCCAGCACTCGAAGTTACGTAACAGCACGTCAGTGCGGAAAATCGTTCCAGAGGCGACCACTTCCAACTCGAACTTGGCCCGTGGGTAGGCTCCGCCGGTCAGGCGATCAATTCCGACACCGTCACGTTGCTCGGTTGGGCGCGGATCGGATGACTCCGGGGTCAGGTAGGCGTCCCCAATACTGACCCGCCCACGATAGAAGGTTGAGCCGAACAGTCGCGCTGCCGGATCCGAGTCGGCATAGGCGATCGCATTAGTAAGCTTATCCTCCTGACCCTTCCTCTTCAGCTTCTCTTTACGCTCCTGAAGCCAGAAACTGACCGCCTGATCTGGCCCCTCGCGCTTGAAAGGGTCAGCGATCACCACCTCATTGGGGCGCAGCGTGCGTACC
>CAIWUD010000056.1 GCA_903915775.1 uncultured Chloroflexota bacterium
CGGAGGAGGCCAGTGTACATTGCGCCATTCAGGCCCAGGGTCTGGAACATACTCCATACCCCATGGAAGAGGTGCAGACCGAGGAAGAGCATGGTCAGCACGTAGAACCCTGAGACGATGGGATTCTGGAAACCGAAGACGACGTTATTGTAGACCTGATACTCGCCGTTGTGCGGGTGCTGGTACTGACCCTCGGCGTAACCGACCGCCCCAAAGGTGAGGTGGAGCAGGTGGAAAATGATGAATAGAAAGATGAGGAGCCCACCGAAGCGCATCGTGTATGCTGCATAACCCGTTGTGCGCTTCTTCTCACCGTAGCGGCGTGCACCACCCACCGCATTCGCGGCAGTACTCTTCTGCGACTGCAGCGTCAGGGCGGCAGCCGACCAGATGTGTAGGACGACCGACCCGAGCAGTACGACACGCGCAACCCAGAGGAGATGCTCATGGCCGAATACCGGATGCCCCAATTCACGCAGGCCGGCCGCATAGTCGTTGTAGACTTCAGGCCCCATATAGAGCTTGGTATTGCCATACATGTGGAACAGTACAAAGCCGACCAGAACGAAGCCGGTTAGCGCCATGACGACCTTTTTCCCAACCGACGTGCGGTAGAGTGTGAGCACCCCTGTCATTGTTTCCTTCCTCCCTGCACCAGGCACGATCGAGTACGGTGGACAAGGTTCGTAACCGAGCTCGGGTCGATCCCGCCACGCACCATCCTCATTTCCCCACCATCGGTAGCAGCAGCGGTATGGTCGAGTACAACGGGCCAGTGCTGAACCATACCCGAATCTGGAATATTCCATGGGAATTATAACGAAAAGAATCGGCTTTGTCGAAACTGTGCAAAATCGTGGCAGTTCACCCTTCCCCTTGGCGAGACTAAGGCATGCTTCAGTTTCGGCTGCGCCGGCTTGACACGCTGGCGGCACCAGGGCTGGGTTGGTTGTTTTTGTGGAGGGCTTCGCCCTCCACACCTCCCCGTCAGGGCAAGCCCCTCCCCCGGCGGGGTGAGTAGGCTGTGCCCTCCACACCTCCCCGTCAGGGCAAACTCCTCTCCCCCCAGCGGGGGGAGGTTGGGAGGGGGGGCGAACTTTGCCCTCTACACCTCCCTGCTATCTCCCCTGTGGTACAATGAGCCGGTATCTACCCATGGTGCTACATACGTCGTCTCTGCGTGAGGAGAAGCATGCCAGCAGGTCTTAGTAACCTCATTGTCTCGCTGCTACTCATGCTCCTACTGGCAGCCTACGCGTACCGGGCCATACCAGGCACGCGGTTGCGCCAGGCCTTCGCACTGGGTTCAGGGGCAATGGGTGGTGTCACTGCTCTAAATACCATCGTACTGATGCAGATAGGCGCCGGATGGTTCTCCGCCGCCCTGATCGCTTTGTCGCTTGCACTCTTCCTGGGGAGTGTTGTCAGCTTTGCCCTGGCGCTCTGGAACGGTGAGCTGCGCGCAAAACTCCAGCAGGCCCAGCGCTACGTTGCGGATGAGCGGGCACGGCGCGAGGCGCAACGGCCCAATCTGGTGGAGAAGAATCGGGATGAGTAGCAGTCTTGAACTGATTGGTCGACGGGCCAAGGCAGCGGCACGCCGTCTGGCAAGCATGGATACGGCGACGAAGAATAGGGCAGTGAACGCGATTGCCGATGCCCTCCTGGAGCAGCAGGATGCTATTCTCGAAGCGAATAGTGTCGACCTCGCCATGGCCCGTGAGAACGGTACCAGTGCAGCGCTCCTCGATCGCATGCTGCTTACCCCGGCACGCCTGGCTGCCATTGCCGCAGATACCCGTAGTGTCGCCAAGCTGCCTGATCCGATCGGTGAGATCTTCGACCAAGCTGATCTACCGAACGGTCTTCGGCTGCGCCGTCAGCGTACACCCATTGGGGTGGTCGGGGTGATCTATGAGGCACGTCCGAACGTGACGGTGGATATTTCGGCGCTCTGTCTGAAGACTGGGAACGCCGCTATTCTACGCGGTGGGAGTGATATTACCCATAGTGTTGCGGCGATCACGCGGGCGATTCAGGAAGCATTGACCATCACCGGGCTGCCCGCTGATGCGATCCAGAGCCTGATCGACCCCGACCGTGAGGTGATCCGTGCACTCCTCCGCCTTGACCGCTACGTGGACATGATTATCCCCCGCGGTGGTGCCGGCCTGCAGCGCTTCTGCGTCGAGCAGAGCACTATTCCGGTGATCACCGGCGGGATTGGGGTGGTGCATATCTATGTGGATGCGACTGCCGATATGGCGAAGGCAGTACCGCTGATCCATAATGCCAAAGTGCAGCGTCCTAGCGTCTGCAATGCACTCGATACGCTCCTCGTTCAGCGTGAGGCTGCACCGCTCCTCCTCCCGGCCGTCGCTAACGATCTCTGCGCCGCCGGAGTGGAGTTGCGCTGTGATGAGGAGAGCTTAGAACTCCTCGCTGCTCAACCTGGTGCCGCAAACTGGCGCATCGTGCCCGCCGAGCCTTCCGATTTTGGAACGGAGTTTGTGAGCCTCATCCTCTCGATCAAGCTCGTCTCTGGTCTGGACGAGGCGCTGGATGTGATCGCGGCCTATGGCTCCGGTCACACGGAAGCGATCTTGACTAGCGATCCGATCGCAGCTACCCGCTTTACCCAAGAGGTAGACGCAAGTGCTGTCTTTGTGAATGCAAGTACCCGCTTCAACGATGGGGGTCAGTTTGGGTTGGGCGCAGAGGTGGCTGTGAGCACGCAAAAGCTCCACGCACGCGGTCCCCTTGGTCTGCGCGAACTGACGAGCTATAAGTGGATCGCCGAGGCGGACTACGCGGTTCGTCGCTGATCGGCACTGTGCACTATGCCAACACTCTACCTCGCCCACCTCTACGCCGCGGAGATGAATGTCTATGGCGACCGGGGTAATGTGATCGCGCTGCGCCAGCGTTGTGCCTGGCGGGGCATCGATCTGCGCGTCACTCCCATCGCGCCAGGCGAACAGCACGACTGGTCACGCTTTGATCTCGCATTCTTTGGTGGTGGTCAGGATAGTGGTCAGGCCCTCGTCGCCACCGATCTGTTCGAATGCCAGGGGCCTGGGTTGCGTACAGCGGTCGAGGATGGTCTGACGCTGCTCGCTATCTGTGGTGGCTACCAACTGCTCGGTCACTACTTCCTGACCCACGCGGGTGAACGTCTGCCGGGGCTGGGTCTGCTCGATGTGTACACCATTGCTGGCAAGCAGCGAATGATCGGCAATATCGTGGTCGAAAGTGAGCTTGCTGGCACTCGGGTAAAGTTGGTGGGCTTTGAGAACCATAGTGGTCATACCTACCACGGGCCGGGGGTGCGGTCGCTGGGGCGGGTCGTCGTTGGGTATGGCGACAATGGCGAAGATCGAGTTGGTGGCGCGATCTACCGGAATGTCTACGGGTGCTACTTGCACGGCTCGCTGCTGCCGAAGAACCCTCAGTTCACCGATCACCTGATCGCCCTGGCGCTGCAGCGGCGTTACGGATCGGCCTTCCCCCTTGCCCCCCTGGAGTCTGATCTGGAGTTACAGGCGCAACAGGCCATGCTCGCACGGCTGCTCTGAGTACATGACTGTCTGAGGTATCTTCATGCAGCGTGATAGACACACAGGTGGGGTATGGCTCTCCCCAGACACCCCTGCTCACCAGGCTGCAGGGCGCATGATGGTGAGTGGCGGCGATCTGAGTGAGGAGGAGGCAGCAGCGCTCCTCGCGGCGCTCAGTTGCCTCCTTGAGGAAGAGCGCAGCGGTGGGTTGCCAGTTCAGGCTAGCATATCGTCGCGCTGGCGCGATTCGTCGCGGGCAACGATCGCTGGTCTCGCACCTACCCGACTAGCGACTAAAGCGGCATGGGGCACCATCGAACGTCTACGCCGTGGGGGGCGTGGTGGCACTGGTATCGTCGGCCAGTAGCCTATGGCCCCAGAACCCAGGCCTTCCACTCAGCCTCGAGCTCGGCAAACGTGCGCTGGTAGACGCGCCGGTAATCGGCTGAACCAGGCGCACCTGAGCCAGTGGTGTAGAGGATGTCGAAGCGCTCGCGACCATCACGCTCAAGCAGAAACTCCACAAAGCTCGCCCACTGGTAGTAGAGTTTGTTCATATCGCTGATTGGCCGCCCGACATAGCTTGTAGCGAGGGGGAGCGCTTCGTTGCGCTCGAGCCAGGGCCGCACGAAAGTACGGAAGTCGGGGGCGTGACCAAGCCAATAGCTGCCCGCACCCCAGGTGGCAACTCCCTCCATGAGCACCAGATCTGCCTGGAGGTGGGCCTTGCCGTAGCGATCATGGCTCAGTTGGTGCACGAACTCGTGCGCAGCAATGCTTAGAGCACGGCTAAGCGGGAGTTCACGACAGGTAAAGACCTGGACGGTGCGCATGCTGGTATAGGCAATCCCGTGGAGGCCACAGGTCGGCTCGTGACCAAGGTAGGTGCTGATAGTTCCGTTTGGCGAATGACCAAAGCGAACCACGACATAGTCTAGGGCACGCTCGAGATCTGCGGCCAAACGCGCCTCTTCCTGCTCACTGAGCAACTCATCCGCACTCATCACCAGCAGGCGCTGGGTGGAGCGCGAGCTGTAACTACCGCTGAGCGGTAGGGCGAGGGCGGGCTGAGCCTGCTCGATCACTGATGCCGAGACGGCACCGGGCGGCGCAAAGCGTGGTGCTGGCGATCGCCCACTGGTGAAGAGCCAGGCCAGGAGCACGAGGAGCGCAGCGATTGTGATTGGGCCAAGTGCGGCGTGGAATGATCTGGGTGGTAGTGAGTTCACGGGACTGTGATGGTGTAGTCTGCTCGTTCACTTGTGTGTGGTGTCGCGGGGACGACCACCAGTACCAGTGTTTCATCCGCAGGAGCATCGATGTTGGCGTTCCCGCGCGAATCTACCGGGAGTGGTTCAACGCGCACGCGCCCATCAGAAGCCGTACGCACGAGGCGCAACTCCCACTGCTGTGGGAGTGTAGCGGGAACGCGGACAAAACCCTCGGCCTGCCAGCCGCCATCCGGAGTCTCCACATCATCGGAGAAGCCAAGCTCTGGGATGCTAATCGCATCGAGGAGCATACCGGAGCCCTCCAGGGCCTGATCATTGATCTGCCAGAAACGCAGGAGGATCTCCTGACCAACGTAAGGGGTGAGATCCATCTGCTCTTCGATCCAACTGCCGCGTGGACCCTCGAGGATGTCGTAGCCAGGTTCACCGCTGACCCCAGTCATGCCAAAGCCATAGTTCACACCCTGGGGATCGCGATCGGTCGTAAACTTCCCTGGTAAGGTCTCCCAGGTCTGGCCGCCGTCGGTTGAGACCGTGACGAAGGCGTAGTCGTAGTCGCGCTCCAGTTCGTACCATGTAGTGAAGCGCAGGGTTGCCTGGGCAAGGCCTCGGAGATCGAAGGCACGGGTCAGGGTCGCTACACTATCATCGCCGCGGTCGCTCCACCAAGAGTAGCGTCCGCGGGTTGATGCTCCAACAAGGTTGACGCGGGTTGCACCACGAAAGGTGAGCTCGGTCGTACCGGCGGGTAGTTGGAGGTACGCGACACCAAACTGGGCT
Source organism: uncultured Chloroflexota bacterium (assembly GCA_903915775.1). GTDB lineage: Bacteria > Chloroflexota > Chloroflexia > Chloroflexales > Chloroflexaceae > Viridilinea. The sequence goes on from CAIWUD010000056.1 coordinate 5,570, forward strand.
AGGGTTCCTGAGCTTTGGCCGTTGGGTAGCAGGGTTGGCTGTGTACGCATGGGCAGCAGGCTGGGCAGTTCATGGCCAGTTGCATAGGTGTAGCGACCATCGGCAACCTCCGGGTCATCGACCAGGTTAGCTACCGCCCAGTCGGCGACAAGCTGGGCAAAACTGCTGATATCTGGGCGCTCTGCTGTAGCCAGTTCAACAAAAGCATCGAGATTCTTCCCAGCGTTGGCCGTAATCAGCGGACGAATCTGCTCCTCACCCGCGTACTGAGCGTAGATATAGCGCATGAAGAGGTGCGCAGCACCATAGTGGCTGCCCGAACGTTCAGGGCTACTACTCCAGCCAGTCAGTTGCACATCGGGGTCGTAGAGGTAGAGGAGCGGGAGATCATGTTCGATGAAGCCATTCAGATCGGCTGAGAGTTGCGAAGCGCCCTCGTTGAACCAGATCGCACTACCAGCCTGCTGGTGCTGATGGATCATATGTTGAAACTCGTGGGCCAGCACCTCCTGGTAGGTCGGACTATCAAAGGGCATGAGGGCGAGGTTCATGAAGAACATCTCGCGCTCATTGCTGAAACGGTTGATCTGACGCGGCAGCGAGTCCTGTGAGGAGTAGTAGCCAAGCACACGGCTACTCCGATCTCTCGCGTTCAGAATGGTGATCCGCGTATCACCATCAACGCCAGGTTGCAACTCGGAGCCGAAGATTGCCCGCGTACGCGGGTAGATCTCCTGCTCGAAGATACGGGCCACCGCTTCGAGGGCGGACTGGTTGTAGGCCAGACCATCCTCCACATAGACTAGGGCAACAGGCCCAGCGTAGCGTAACTCGGCACTAATCTCATTCTGGGAGTTATCGACCAAATCGCTAACAAAGAAGCTGCGCCGTTCACCAACACGCACCTCGAGTGGTGTTTCACGGGCCACACTAGGGCAGTTGTCGGGGGTGGCACGGCAACTCCCGAGGGCACGGGCCAGGATGACCTGGTCGCGCAGGGGGCGCTCGTTCGCGTCAAGGAGGGCAAGGGCCTCGTCAGGAGCCGGGGTGGGGGTAGGTGCGGCTGTCGGCGCCGGGGAGGAGGGACGCGGCGTAGCGGTCCGCCCAATCGGGATGGGTGAAGGGTTGAGGGCAACAGGCGTGGCGATGGCCAGTTCGCTGGAGGGACGCACGCCAGGAGCTACCGGCCCTGCCGTGGGGGTCTGCGGCGAACCACCGACACGCATGCAGCCGACGAGCAGAAGGGCGAACGCCAGGATTACGACAAGCGATCGTTTAACCATAGCTCTATTGTACTGCCTGAAGGGCGGCCAGCGCAACAGGAAAGCAGAAGGGGTGTACAGGGAGAATCTTCTCCGTACACCCCTCACGTGGATTCCATCACACCTGTGACTGATCTGCGGGTGGATGTGACGAGTATGATCCTCACATCCACCCACTGCGGGGCCTGCGCTCCCCGCACCGCCGCTGACGGTAGCGGCCAAGTGGTATTTCGCCTGAACTCCTCACCACCTGCAAAGCTTCTAACGTCTTCCGCATCTGCCGGATGGCAAAGCCTACCTCAGCGCGCCGACAACGGCATCTGAGAGGTCATCGCACGCAAACGGGCGATGCGCTCTGCAGTCTGTGGGTGAGTACGGAAGAGGTTGCCGATCCCGCCGGCCAGGGGGTTCACGATGTAGAGGTGCGAGGTCGCCGGGCTAGTCTGCATCGGGACGCGACCCGCCGCCCACTCCAACTTCTCCAGGGCACTAGCGAGGGGCAGGGGATCACCGAGGATGCGTGCACCACCGGCGTCCGCGGCATACTCGCGGGAGCGTGAAATGGCCATCTGGATGATCATCGCGGCAATCGGAGCCAGGATCATTATCAGCACCCCACCAACCATTCCGGCGAAGCCACCACCCTCCTCCTCGTCGCTCTGACCACTCAGACCGGCGAACATCATGCCCCACATCGCCATGTCAGCGAGCATTGTGATCGCACCAGCGATAGTGGCCGCAATACTCGAGATGAGCGTGTCACGATGCTTGATGTGGGCCAACTCGTGTGCCACCACCCCTGCGAGCTCGTCGCGGGTGAGCAGGCGCGCGATACCGGAGGTGACAGCAACGGCACCCTTTTCGGGGCTGCGCCCGGTAGCAAAGGCGTTGGGCGTCTCACTATCGATAATGTAAACTCTAGGCTTGGGCATGTTGGCGCGCAGCGAGAGCTGCTCAACCATCCGATGCAGCTCAGGGGCCTCAGCTGTGCTCACCTCGCGGGCACCACTCATGCGCAGAGCCAATGAGTCGGAGAACCACCAGGCGCCCATGTTCATCGCAACGGCGAAGATAAGGGCGATGAACATGCCTACCTGACCGCCGAGGGCCGCACCTATCACGAGGAAGAGCCCCGTCATCCCAGCCAAGAGGATGGTTGTCTTAAAGGTGTTCCAGATTTGCACTGTGATACTCCATAGTATATGGTGGAGAATCGGTACCTTCGCTGTTTGTGAATTTCAACCGTGCCAGCGTAGCCCTCTGTCGGTACTAAAGCTAGGTTGGATTTTTGTAGAGGGCTTCGCCCTCTACACATCCTATCGAACAGGTAGGTCCGTAGGAAAGATCTAGTCTCTCCAAAACTCCTAGCGGGAAGTACGAAGCTACGTGCCACCGACTCTATCATAGAGCAGGGCACGGAATAAGAGCGCGCATACCCCGATCGGGTGGGAAGAATTCCACATATGCACGAGTGGCACCACGCCAGGCAGATTGTGTCTACAGCTTCAGACCGCCTCAGGAGGGGGGACGAGGCCGCGCTGTACTGCAGCAATTGCGGCCTGGGTACGGTTGGCCACGCCAAGTTTTTGGAAGATCTCACTCAGTCGATTCCCAACCGTCTTCTCAGAAAGACTGAGTTTGAGCGCAATAGCTCGATTGTCGTCACCCTGAGCCACGAGGGCGAGAATATCCCGCTCTCGCGGGGTCAAGAGATCGGCAACCGATGTGGTCGTATCGCCGCGGCGGAGCAGATCGAGCACACGAGCGGCGGCACTCCCCGCCAGGGCTGCCTCACCACGATAGACAATCCGAATAGCTTCGATGAGCTCACTCGAGTCGGCGTCTTTCAAGAGGTACGCATTCGCACCGGCCCGGAGCGCTTCGAGAACGGTGCGCTCGTCACGATGCATGGTGAGGACGATCGTCCGGGTTATGGGGCTAACGAGTGTAATCTGGCGTGCCGCTTCGATACCGGTGAGCCCTGGCATGGAGATGTCGAGAAGCGCAATGGCCGGGTGTTGGTCGCGGGCCTCCTCCACCGCAGCAAAGCCGTCGCTCACCTCAGCGACAACTTTGAAGCCCGCCTTACGCTCAAGGAGCTCGCGTAGGCCCTGGCGAAACATGGTGTGATCATCAGCGATCAGAATCGTGATAGTGTCGCTCATGCAGGTTTCTACTCCGGAATGCACCACGCCACGAGGCATGGTGTCGCTACGCGAGCAGTTGCTCTGGCCGTTGGAGAGGGATAGAGGGCGGAGCCCTCCACCCGATCAGGTCGCGCTAAACGCCCATTCGCCGGCGCGCATGACCGGTTCGATACTGCCATTAGCACAGATACCATCCACATCCATCGTCGCTGTCCCAATCATGAAATCGACGTGCACCACACTCAGGTTGCCCCCTGCCTCGGTGAAGCGCCCATCGTCCATGGAACCCCCATCGCGAATGCAGCTGCGATACCCGTTGCCGAGGGCCAGATGGCTCGCTGCGTTCTCATCGAAGAGGGTATTCGCAAAGAGGAGCCCAGTGCGGCCAACTGGTGAACTTGCCGGCACTAGAGCGAGTTCTCCCAGACGCGCAGCCCCTTCGTCAGTCTCCACCAGGCGGCGGAGGGTATCTTCACCCTTGGCCGCACTGACCGCAGTGACCCGACCATCGCGGAAGTGGATGCGGAAATCGTCGATCAGGGTGCCCCCATAGTTGAGTGGACGACTCGAACTGAGCACACCCTCAGCACGGGCCCGGTGGGGCAGGGTGAAGATCTCGTCGGTGGGCAGGTTGGGCACAAAGGGGAGGCCTGCAGCATTGTGTGCACCGCCACCAGCCCAGAGGTGATCGTCGGCAAGACCGACCGTCAGGTCGGTTCCAGGGGCACGGAGACGGATGGCATCGTAGCGCCGTGCGTTCATGTAGCGACAACAGGCTTCAAGACCTTGCACATGCTGCTGCCACGCCGCGATCGGGTCGGGCTGATCGAGCCGACAGGTAGTGGCGATCGCCTGCCAGAGACGAGGGAGGCGCTCCTCTGCGGGGAGATCGGGAAAGATCTCCGCGGCCCAGCCTGGGGTTGGGTAGCTGACGACAACCCATGCGGCGGCGTGGCGCTGGACGAGATCACTCGCTGGTTTGGCCGCCCTGGCTGCTGCACGCATCATGGTGCTGATCAGCGCCGGATCCTGGCCGGATAGGAGCGTTGGTGTCGCTGCATAGATTGAGACGAGAGCGTCGCCTGCCTCAAGATGGGCAGCCGTTACTGTTGGAACCCATGCGGCAACCTCCTCCAACGAGTCACGTGGCGCCTCCTGGACGCGTACCAGCGCAAGCTGCTCGTCGCCCCAGAGGATGTCGACGAAGCGCGCACCGGCACGGTAGGCACTGCGGGCCACGGCCCGTACGAGATCGACGGTCTGGAGATCGGCACGCACCAGGAGGCGCTGACCAGGCTGGAGGTTCACTCCTACACGGACAATCAGATCGGCATAGGTCTGAAGTTCATCACTGCTGCAAAACGTTGGCATCATCTACTCCGCTTAAAGCATGGTTGGGCATCGGCTGCGCCAGCATGACTATCTGGCTGCACCAAGGTTGCGTTAGGTTTTTGTGGAGGGCCATGCCCTCCACACCTCCCGCCAGGCATCTGCTCAATGGTGGCTGCGCCAGCATGACTATCTGGCTGCACCAAGGTTGTGTTGGGTTTTTGTGGAGGGCCATGCCCTCCACACCTCCCGCCAAACGGTCAAGCTGGTTTGAAATAGGCTCTGCCATCCATTGTACCATCTCAACCGATTGGACTATAATGCCTACTATGAGTTTTCTACCGATACGCCGCCTCTTCTGGACGAGTCTGCTCCTGGCCCTCTTGAGCCTGGGCCTAATCACTGGTTGCAGTTGGCCGATCGTTGATCGCGCACCAACAAATACACCCGTACCAACGCCAACGGCCCCACCACCAACCGCAACGCCTCTACCGCGAGGCGGTAATCTGACGATTGGCCTTGCCGACGATATCCCAACGCTCCGACCGTGGCAACCACGTAGCCGTGGTGAGGAGCAGGTGACGGCCATGCTCTACAGTGGTCTGCTCCGCCTCGATGCCGATCTGCGCCCAATACCAGATCTTGCCTCAGGTTGGGATGCTACGCCCGACGGACGTACGCTGACCTTTACACTACGCGCGGATCTCTTCTGGCACGATGGAGTACCACTCGACGCCGGTGATGTCGTCTTTACCCTTGACCGACTGCGTGCCCTCCCACCCACCACCACGGCGCTGCTGGCCGATCTGCGCTATATTAGCGAGGCAACGGCACCAACCGCCGACACGGTGGTGCTCACTCTGACGAGCCGCTTCGCCCCACTCTTCGCAGCACTTACCGTACCAATCCTCCCGCGCCACCTGCTGGCCGAGCGTGATCTGGCGGCGGTGAACTTCTGGGAACTGCCGATCGGTAGCGGTCCATTCCGTCTGGCTGAGGCACGTCCAGGCGAACAGTACCGCCTGGAGCGCTTCGAACGCTTCCACTTTGGCGTACCGCTGCTCGATAGTGTCACCTTTTCGCTGGTGCCAGAGGTATCTGCGGCGCGCACAGCCCTCGCCGAGGGGCGGCTACTGTTGAGTGAACTGCCCTGGGGCGCCCATGAGCCGCTACCCGAAGGGGTACGGGGCGGTAGCTATCCGGAGAATGGCTTCTACTTCCTCGGCTTCAACCTGCGTGCGGACCGCGTCTTCGCTGATCTACGCCTGCGCCAAGCCCTTGCCCTTGCTGTCGACCGACCAGCATTGGTTGAGGAGGCTACGGGTGCTCAGGGTACTCCGATCAACTCAACGGCGCTACCGGGTAGTTGGGCCGACCTGACTGCGCCACCCGCTGCGGGAACCGACCTCGATACGGCCCGTGCCCTCCTCGACCAGGCTGGCTGGATCCTTCCGGAAGGGTCGGAGGTGCGCCAACGAGAGGGTCAACCGCTCACGGTGAGCCTCTACGTGCGGAGTGATGACGAACGCCGTCTCCGCGCCGCACGTGCGATCGCTGCCGCTGGGGCGACTATCGGCATGCAAATTCTGGTCGAAAGCGGCGACTTTACCAGTGTGATCCTCTCACGCTACGCTCCTCCCTTTGCTTTTGATCTGCTACTCGGGAGTTGGAGCAATGGCGCGGGTGATCCAGACTTCGCCGATACTTCCTTCTATGATCCCGATGATTTTCCCCTCTTCCACTCGAGCCAGTTATACCAGGGTGTGGCTGACGGTCGGGCTATTCGCAATATTGTCGGCTACAACAGCCCGACCTACGATCTGCACGCCGAAGCTGCACGCCAACTCTACAACCTGAATGAGCGCAGCGCCGCGATCAGCAGCGCACAGGCCCAGATTGCCGAAGAGTTGCCCTACCTCCTGCTCTGGACAGACCGTATGCCGCTACTCCTCACTGAGCGCATGATGACCCTTGATGGCCCAGTAATCCTCAGTTCACCAAACTACTACTGGAATATCGAGCGCTGGTATCTTCAGCCACGTTAGGGCAAGGGAGAGCGACGTACGGAAGCCTCTAAGGATGCCAGTCATCGGCACAATTTGCGCCGTTCACGCCGCTGTTTACGCCGACGTGTACGCACACCATGTATCGTGACTAGGCATGGTTCAACCAGGGGGAAGGTGTGGAGGCCGCAGCCCTCCGCGAGAAAAACCTCACCCAAGGCATGGTTCAAACCAGCTTGACACGCTTCCGGGAGGTGTGGAGGGCGAAGCCCTCCACAAAAACAACCAACCCAGCCCTGGTGCCGCCAGCGTGTCAAGCCGGCGCAGCTGAAACTGAAGCATGCCCAACAGATAATTATGCGGGCGTAGCCGAGATCGAAATCATGCCTTCATGATGGATAAGAACGCATACAGTAATGGAGAGGTGCTCACCCATGGCTAGTTGGATTATTGACAACTCCCACTCAAACATTCAGTTTACCGTCCGCCACATGATGATTGCCAAGGTTCGTGGTCGCTTCCCTAACTTCAGCGGCACGGTCGTCTTTGACGAGCAGAACCCCGCTAACTCCTCGGTCGATGTGCAGATCGAAGTGGCAAGCATTGACACGCGTGACGAGCGACGGGATGGCCACCTCGCCTCGCCTGATTTCCTGGACGCAGCAAACTACCCCTCGATGAGCTTCGTCAGCAAGCGGGTCGAGGTTGTGGATGCGAACCATGGGAAGATCACTGGTGACCTCACCATTCGCGGTGTGACTAACGAGGTAACCCTCGATACCGAGTACAGTGGCCAGGCCCTCTCACCATGGGGGAGCACCAGTGCTGGGTTCAGCGCCAGCACGACGATCAACCGCAAGGATTGGGGTCTCAACTGGAACGTGGCCCTGGAGACGGGTGGCCTGCTTGTGGGCGAAGAGGTGAAGATCGAGATTGAGCTCGAGCTGATCAAGCAGGTTCCAGCCTAGGGCATGGTTCGGTTTCGGCTGCGCCGACGCTACAGTCTGGTGGCACCAACAGTAAGTTGGAAGAGTGGTGTGGAGGGCTTTGCCCTCCACACCTCCCGGAAGAGTGTCAAGCTGGTTTGAAGCATGCCTCAAGCGAGGACTACGCCAGCTTGACCTTCTGGCGCTGCCAAGTCAGGGGCAGTTTTTTTGTGGAGAGCTCTGCCCTCCATACCCCTCCATCGAACGGTCAAGCTCGTTTGACGCATATCTCAGGAGACGCCATGACCAGCAAAGTCGTGACTGCAGGGCTCATCGCGATAGTTGGCTCAGTGGTGGCTAATCTGCTCACCATCCCCCTCTTGTGGCTACTGGCACCCGATGTACCACCCGACTTTCCCCCGTTTCAGGTCGGATCGATTGCTCTCTTCACCACGCTCCAGGTTGGGGCCGGAGTGGTCGTTTTTGCACTGATCATGCGCTTTCTCCAGCGGCCCACCCGCACCTTCACCATCGTGGCCCTCGTGGCCCTGGTGCTCTCCTGCATTCCAAATGTTGCCCTTGCAGCCAACCCGACTGCTGCGCCCTTTCCGGGTGGCAATGCGGCAGCATTTCTTGCGCTCATTATTCCCCACATTGTTGCTGCCGCAATCACCATCACCACACTAGTACGCTTCGGACGCACGTAGGTCGCCACTCACCAGTTGATGGCCAACATCACTAGGGTGAAGTTGTAGACACCGTGTACCACTGCCGCTGTTGTCGTGTTGGTGGCGCGACGTACAAATCCACAGGCTAGGCCAACGATAAATACGATCAGGAGCGCGTCCCAGTTGTACTGCAGGGCGTGCAGACTGACAAAGAAGAGGTTCGAGAGCAGGATGCCTAGGCGTGGTTGGAGCACGCCGCGCACTGCCAACTCCTCGCCGAGACCAGCCGTAATGCCGATCACCAGCGCCCCCAGGGGGTTGATGGCGAAGGCGAGCAACTCGCCAAACGCCTCATCGTCAGTGGTGGGCCAACCCATCCAGCCCCAGAGCTGCTCGATGCCCCCACTCAACAGTTGTACCGCAGCGACAAGGAGCAGTGCAATAACGACTGCCGCAGCAACCTGACGGATGGTCGGTCGTACCAGCCCAAGGCGCACTAGGGCAGCCCGTAGATCACGGGTTAGACCTAAGCCTACCGCTAGAAGCGTGGCCGGGACAGTCCAGATCAGGCCGTAGATGGTAACGCGCAGCTGCATGTTCTCGTCGACAGCACTGCCGCTCAGGAGGTCGACCAGGGCGAGGAGTGGAGGAGATCCGAGCACGAGCAGTGGGATGGTCGTGAGCAGACTCATGACCACTACCGTTACAAGGGCGATGGTGTGAACAAAAGAGGTCGGTTCGAGGGGCAACCAACGGGCCAGGAAGCGCCGCACGGGCGTTACGAGTAGGATGACGCTCACCCCAACGGCAGCCATCGAGCTGAATGCAATGACCGCGATACGCAGCCAATCTGCGTCTGTCAGTGGTAGGGCACCTACCGTAGCGTCGGACAATCCACCGGAGAGGGCAGCAATGCTCAGCCCCATGGTCACGAGACCCGTGACGGCAATCATCAGGAGCAGCCAGAGCGCGGTCGCGAACCAGGCCCAGTTGAGACGACTTCCGCCCATGTAGGCGAGCAGGGCCAGAATCGCGAAGGGGATCGC
>CAIWUD010000057.1 GCA_903915775.1 uncultured Chloroflexota bacterium
CCAGGGCTGGGTTGGTTGTTTTTGTGGAGGGCTGCGCCCTCCACACCTCCCGGAAGCGGGTCAAGCTGGTTTGAACCATGCCTCAGGGCCTAATGGCTAGTGGGGCGTGTCTGCCAACCAGGCAGCGAGCCGCATGAAGTGGCCAAAGCCGCCTTTCCCAAGGGCAATCGCTATCTGTTGCTGCGCGATACCTTCGGGCCGCTGTTCCACAACTCCGACGTTCAGCACCTCTTCTCCCATACCGGCCAGCCAGGTGAAGACCCCGCACGCCTCGCCCTGAGTACCATCCTGCAACCTGCCGAGCGGCTCTCTGACGAACAAGCCGCAGATGCCGTAGTAGCCGCATTGACTAGAAATATCTCCTTGCCTTGCCGCTGACCTATGCTGGCTTTGACGCATCTGTCCTCAGTGAGTTTCGCACACGCCTGGTCGCTGGCAACGCCGAGCATCTGTGCTTCGACAGCTTGCTCAGCCAATTTCGTGAGCGAAGAAGCTGGGCGGCGGGTGATTCTGGTGAACCCCAAGCACACGACCAAGCGGTGTCGACCTGCGGCGAGATGGTTCCCAAAGCGTTGAGCGTGCGCGTCCATACCTGCCCCGTATGTGGGCTGGTGCTGGGGCGCGATCACAACGCGGCGCTCAACATGCTGCAACGGGGGCTCCAATCCCTTCGGTTGTTGCACGACGAGTGTGGGGCGGCACACTCAGAAGCCCAGCTGCTTTAGCCCTGGGGAGCCGTTCACCGTGGTTCGGGCATAGACGGTGCCGAGGCCCGTGCTTCTGGTATAGTATATAGGAGCTACATGCAACGCGCTACAGCTACGATACCAGGAGAGCATGTTGTGGATATTCGTGAAGCGTTAGGGGCCGTCGTTGATGGGCGCCATCTGAGCCAAGCCGAGGCTGCCGCGGTCATGGATGCGATCATGAGCGGTGCCGCCACACCGGCCCAGATCGGTGCCTTCCTCACCGCCCTACGGCTCAAGGGCGAGAGTGACGCCGAGATTGCGGGAATGGCCGAGGTGATGCGCACGCACGCCACCCTCGTGGAGGTCGACCTTCCGGTGACGGACACCTGTGGCACCGGTGGTGATGGGTCGCACACCTTCAACATCAGCACCACCGCCGCGTTCGTTGCCGCCGGAGCTGGGCTCACCATCGCCAAGCATGGCAACCGGGCGATGTCGAGCCGCTGCGGGAGCGCCGATCTCCTCGAGGGCCTCGGGGTGACGATCGAGCTCGATGCAGCCGCCGTTGCCCGCTGCATGCGCGAGGTTGGCATCGGCTTCATGTTTGCCCCGGCATTCCACCCCGCGATGCGTTTTGCCGGACCGGTGCGCCGTGAGATCGGCATCCGCACGATCTTCAACGTCCTTGGCCCACTCACCAACCCGGCACGGGCGCAGTCCCAACTGCTCGGTGTCGCTTCGGCGCCGCTCGCAGAGAAGATGGCCGCCGCCCTCAGCCGCCTCGACATTGGCCATGCCCTGGTCATCCATGGCGATGGCGGTATCGACGAACTGAGCCTCAGCGGCCCCAACCTGATCATCGAGGTCCGCCGGGGCCAGCCTCTCCGCCGCTGGATGCTTGACCCAACCGACCTCGGGCTGAGCCCTGCCCCCCATAGCGCCCTACGCGGTGGTGATGTTGCGCTGAACGTTGCGCTTACACGGGCGATCCTCACGGGCGAGGATCGCGGGCCCCGGCGCGACGTCGTACTGTTGAATGCCGCTGCCGCCCTGCTGGCTGGCGATCGCGCCGCAACCCTCGCTGATGGCCTCGCCCAAGCCCGTGCGAGCCTTGATGAAGGTCAGGCCCTCGATCGGCTCGAGCGTCTGATCACTGTGAGTCGTGCGACCCATGGCTGATTCAACCATCCTCCAGACCATACTCGCCCACAAAGTGCAAGAGCTCGAGCGCCAGCGGCGCAAGATCCCCCTCGCCCTCCTGGAAGAGCGGATCGCTACTGCCCCAGCGTCACGAGACTTCGCCGCGGCACTACGCCGCCCCTCCGGCACGGCCCTCATCGCCGAGATCAAGCGCGCCTCGCCCAGCCGCGGCCTCCTGATCGAGTCGTTCGATCATCTTGCCCTGGCCCGCACCTACCGTGATGCAGGCGCCGCCGCGATCTCCGTGCTCACCGACGTGCGCTTTTTTCAGGGCAGCCTCAAGTTCATGGAGGCGATCAGGCAGCTCCCCGACGTCCCCCCGATCCTGCGCAAGGACTTCATGCTCGACCCCTACCAGATCTATGAAGCTCGTGCCTACGGCGCCGACGCGATCCTGCTGATCGTTGGCGCCCTCGGCGACCATGATCTGCGCGAACTGCTCGCCCTCACCTACCAGTTGGGCATGACCGCACTGGTTGAAGTGCACACCGCCGAAGAGCTCACCCGCGCGATGGGCGTTGCGGCACCGATCATCGGGGTGAACAACCGCGATCTCCACCACTTCACCACCGATCTCGCCACCACCGCACAGCTCGCCCGACTCCTCCCCCAGGGCGCCGAGCGCCCCCTCCTCGTGAGCGAGAGTGGCATCTTCACCCCCGAGCATGTTGCCCTGGTTCGCTCCTACGGTGCCGACGCGATCCTTGTCGGTGAAGCCATTGTCACCGCTCCTGACATCGCTGCGATGGTCCGTACCCTTGCAACAGCCTAGAGCTAGCGTACGGGAGGGGGCGCAGCCCACCGCAAAAAATATTACCGCGAGAGCGCAACCCCAGCGCAGCCAACCGGCGGGTGTAGCCCTCCGCGAAACAGCCTATCGCCAGAGCGCAACCCCAGCGCAGCCAACCGGCGGGCGCAGCCCACCGCGAAACAGCCTATCGCCAGAGCGCAACCCCAGCGCAGCCAACCGGCGGGAGGTGTGGAGGGCTGCGCCCTCCACAAAAAATGCCAACTCAGCCCTGCTACCGCCGGAGGGCAACCCCGGCGCAGCCAAAACGTGAACCACCCTCTAGGAGAAGACCAGATGCAATGTATCCAGTGTGGAGCCACGAGTGACGAAGGTCAGCGCTTCTGCTACAACTGTGGTGCGCGCCTCGGTGCGCAGAGCCTTCCACCAGCTCCGACCAGCGCTCCACCACCGCCGCCACCCCTTACGCAAGACCCTGGGAGCTACCAGCCACCTGCTGCCTACCAGTCCGGGCTCGTCCCGAACAGTACGCTGGCCGTCGTGAGCGTCGTCTCCGGCGTCCTCAGCTGGATCCTCCTGCCACTCATTGGCGCCATCGTCGCCGTGATCACCGGCCACATGGCGCGCAGCGAGATCCGCAACGCGAACGGGCGCCTCTCGGGAGGCGGACTGGCCACCATTGGGCTGATCCTCGGCTACGCCCAATTCGTGGTCGCCATTGTGGGGGGCTGTTTCCTGCTCCTCCTGGTTGTACTGACCGTGACGAATTGACCTGCGGAGGAGGTGTGGAGGGTGAGGCGCCTCAGGGGGGGCACGTACCTGTTCACACTTCTCCTGGAGTGAGGGCGTCTCGCCCTCGTGGCGCCTTCCGTATGGGCAACCCCCCGTGGTTGCCCTACTGTTGGCTTAACCCAACGGTGAACAGGTAGCTGTGGGGCAAACCAATGGGGCAACCACGAGGGTTGCCCCAACAGGAGGCCGCGGCGCTTCACCTACTGGGTTCAGACCAGTTCAGGCACAATCAAGCCATAGTTCCCATCGCGCCGACGATAGACCACACTCAGGCGCTGATTCTCGGCATCCTGGAAGACGAAGAAGCTGTGCCCGAGGAGCTCCATCTGCTCGATGGCGTCATCGGTGAACATCGGGCGCAGGGTGAACTGCTTGGTACGGATGAGGAGGGGGCCATGCGGCAACTCCTCCACCACCCCGCCTGGTGGCTCGGCAACCGCCACCTCCGGCTCACCCATCATCAGATACTCACTCGGCCGCTGTGCACGCTCGCGCCGCCAATACTTCTCCTTGTAGCGCTTGATCTGACGCTGGAGTACCGACTGCACCTGATCGACGGCTGCGAAGAGATCGGCAGCCTGCTCCTCGGCGCGGAGAATGACCCCATGCTCACCCACCAGGGTGACCTGCACCCGGTGCATCTCGCCCGCGCTCCGCTGCATCTCTGTCTGGATCTCGACCGTGGCACTGGTAATCCCACCCATATAGCGCACGAGCTTATTCAGCTTCTCTTCAACCTGATGGCGCTGGCGCTCAGTGATCTTGCTGTTGCGGCTCTTCATCGTGAGTTCCATCTGATCCTCCATCCAGTAAACGAGCGGCGCCCATGCGTGAGCTCCGCGATGGGCTTACGGAAGCAAAAGCCCCCAGGCGCGCAACGCGCTGAGGACTCCTCCCGGTCAGATCAGCTGGCCATTCGATAGGTGTCGTTGAGTAGCACCATCGTGGGTGACCTTCTGCCATAGGACGCCACTGCGCTGTGACGCTGAAGAGGCGATCGGAAGTCTCTGGGTGGGCCCTGTGTTGGTGGCACTGATGGTCACGTGTCCGTGAACCCTGCCCTTTGACCGATACCTCTCATGACGAATTGTACACCTCATGGTGTCGCTACACGGTAGTGAAGTGGTAACTTTTGGGTGATGAAGCTTGACCTTTGGGAGGCTTTGCCTAGGCATCGATTCCTCTCTCCTGCACCAAGCCCTATGGGTAACTAGCAAGGGCGTTTCGCCCTCGTGGCACCCCTCCGTATGGGCAACCCCCCGTGGTTGCCCTGCCGTTGGCTTACCCCAACGCTGAACAGGTACCCCTATGTTACAATCACCAGCGGCACACAACCGTTCCTCCTGCCCCATGTGGGGGCACTGTCAAAGGAGTATCTGCCATGTCCGAGAGCGTTCGCATCGAGAAGGACTCACTCGGTGAGGTGCAGGTTCCGGCTAGCGCACTCTATGGTGCTCAGACCCAGCGTGCGCTCCTCAACTTTCCCGTCAGTGGGATGAAGCCCTACCCGGCCTTCGTCTGGGCCCAAGCGCTTGTCAAGCGGGCCGCAGCCGAAGTCAACCGTGACCTGGGGCTCCTTGAGCCACGCCTGGCCGCTGCGATCATCCAGGCTGCCGATGAGGTTCTGGCGGGGCAGCATCGTGACCAGTTCGTGGTCGATCCCTTTCAGGCCGGTGCCGGCACGTCGCACAACATGAACCTGAACGAAGTGATCGCCAACCGTGCGAATCAGATCTTGGGCTATGCCCTTGATGACCCGAAGAAGCCAGTCAGTCCCAACGACCATGTCAACATGGCCCAGTCAACGAACGACACCATCCCCACGGCTATTCGTCTGGGCTGCCTCTGGCGGATGGATGAGCTGCTCACCGCGATCGATCAGCTCGCTGCGGCGCTCGAGATGAAAGCGGTCGAGTTCGATGGGGTGGTCAAATCGGGGCGCACCCACCTACAAGATGCCGTACCCGTACGGCTTGGTCAGGAGTTTGGGGCCTACGCCCTCGCGGTGCGCAACGATCGTGAGCGCATCAGCGTAGCGGCAACGCGTCTGGCCCGCCTTGGCATTGGCGGTACGGCAACCGGCACTGGTCTAAACGCGCATGTCGAGTACCATCAGCGTATGGTTACGCTCCTTTCGCGCCTGAGTGGCCAGAATCTCACCAGTTCGGGCAACCTCTTTGAGAGCATGCAGAACATGGCCGATCCCGCCGACTTCTCGGCGAGCCTGCGTACCCTCTGCATCACGCTGACGCGCATCGCGAACGACTTCCGCCTGCTCAGCTCCGGTCCGGCTACTGGCTTCGACGAGATTCGCCTACCCGCCGTACAGCCTGGGTCGAGCATCATGCCTGGTAAGGTCAACCCGGTGCTCGCCGAGATGCTCAACATGACCTGTTTCCACGTTCAGGGCTGCGATTTCACCGTCAGCCTGGCCGCCCAGGCTGGTCAGTTGGAGCTGAACGTGATGATGCCGATCATCGCCCACAACCTCTTCGAGATGATGCACGTGCTGATTGGCGCGATCAACGCCTTCACCACCAAGTGTGTGGTCGGCCTGGTGGCGAACCGTGAGAAGGCTGAGGGTTGGCTAGCCAAGAATGCCATCCTCGTCACCGCCCTCAACCCGGTGATCGGCTATCTCAACGGTGCTGCCGTGGCAAAAGAGGCGATGAGTAGCGGCAAGACAATCAAGGAGGTGGTCGTCGAGAAGGGGCTCCTCTCCGGCGATGAGGTTGATAAACTCATCGACGCACGCACCCTCACCGAGGGTGGCATCCAGGGCATTGCAGCCGCCGGCTAGGCTGCTACGTAATCCGCCGTCGGCCCCCAAGGTTCGCATGACGAGCGTGCGGGAGGCGTGGAGGGCGCAGCCCTCCACAAACAACCGTACCTGTTCACCCTTCTCCCGGAGCGAGGGCGTCTCGCCCTCGTGACGCCCCCCGTGGTTGCCCTGTCGTCGGCTTACCCCAAACGTGAACAGGTACAAACAACCCAACCCTGGTCCCGCCAGGGAGCAGGGTGAACCCCCATGGCAATCTAGCGGAGTAACCAGCACATGTACCCAAATCCACTCAAACAGAAGATCAAGTCCGGTCAACTCGTCCTCGGCACCGCCCTTCCCGTCTTCGACCCATCGATCACGACCCTCTCTTGCCAGACCGGAATTGATTTCCTCTGGATTGAGACCGAACATGCCCCCCACGGTACCGAGTCGTTGGGTGCAGTGCCCGTGCTCGCCCGCAACCAGGGTGTTGCCCCCCTGATCCGCGTGGCATGGAACGATCCCCACCTGATCAAGAAGGCGGTGGATGTGGGTGCCGTGGCAATTATGGTGCCCCAGGTAAACAGTGCTGAGGAGGCTGCGCGAGCCGTGCAGTACACCTACTACCCGCCCCTCGGTCAGCGCGGCATCTCGCCCTACTGGCCCATCATTGCTGGCGAAGATTGGCTCAACGTGATCCGCACCGCCAATGAAGAGATCGTGCTGGTTGTGCAGATCGAGAGTGTTCAGGCCTACGAACAGCTCGATGCCATTGCCGCCATCCCCGGGATCGATGTGCTGCTCGTTGGACCCATGGACCTCTCCGCCTCGTTGGGCAAAATCACCGATGTGCAGTCCAGAGAGGTGCAGGAGATCATGGAGGAGATCCCCCGCCGCCTGGCCGGATCGGGGATCGCGGTCGGCACCACGCTGGCCGACCTGAGTGAGCTCGAGGAGAAGTATCGCTGGGGCTACCGCTTTCTCAATGTGGGCAACCCCATTCGCTACGGGGTCAACGCCCTGAAGCAGCATATCCACAGCCTGCGCACCAACCCCGCTGGCAAGGGCTGAGATCTACTCACGATCTACTCTACGCTAGTGCTAGCTCTGTGTTGCCACTGCTGTGACCTTACGGAAATAGCTCGTAAAGCCCAGAAGCGTTAGCCTTGGGATAGAAGGGCTTCACCTGTAGCCCTGGGAGCCGTTCACCCGATGCGTATGGGTGTGTCACCCCACCCGCGAG
>CAIWUD010000058.1 GCA_903915775.1 uncultured Chloroflexota bacterium
CCTCCACGCCTCCCGTTGGCTGCCCGTGCCGCCCTGGACGGCTTCGCCCTCCACGCCTCCCGTAAGCGAGAAATGAGCCGCCTTCAAAGGCTGAGTTGAGATCTTTTGTGGAGGGCTTCGCCCTCCACGCCTCCCGTTGGCTGCCCGTGCCGCCGTGGAGGGCTTCGCCCTCCATGCCTCCCGTGACCCAGGGGTGAGCCGCCTGCGGTGGAACCTCCCCCAGAGCGGTATCTTATCATACCCCTCCGTACAGTTCCCAACTGACCTAGAACGGTACCTCCTCACTGGGCACCGGGGCCTCCCCCTCCTCAGCCGCGGCCACTGCTTCGCTCGGCAGGCCGGGGCGTGCGTCGAGGAAGAGGATATTCTCGGCGCGCACGTAGGTGCGCGAGCGGGGCTGACCAGAACCCTTGTCGGTCCAGCGATCCGTGCGCAACGTACCACTCACCTGCACCCGGCTACCCTTGTGCAGGTAGCTGTTACACAGCTCGGCCAGGCGCTCCCAGGTCTCCACGTTGGTCCAGTCGGTCTCATACTCGCGCCGTCCGTTCGTATCCTGACCAGAGGGGCGACGGGTGGCGATATTGAGACGACAGACGGCTACGCCACTGGCCAGGAAGCGCATCTCGGGGTCGGAGCCCAGCCAGCCTAACAACTCCACACTGTTGATGGTACCCTTCACGTGACTCATCTCAGGATTGCTCACTTTCTGTATAGCTACTCGAGCCACCGGCGGGGTGGGCTTGGCCCTTACCTACGTCCCCGCTTGTAGAACCGTGCCCTATAGGTCCGGTCGTTATCTCTACCGCTCACAGGGGCAAAAGGATACGCCACCGATCGCCTTCCACTCCACCAGAGGTGAGATGGGCATGCTAGAATGGGGTGGTGAGTCCATACCGTATCTGTTTGTGAGTCGTATGCGCATCCCCGCTGTTATTACCATCGACGGACCGGCTGGAGCCGGCAAGAGTACCCTTGGTGCCCTATTAGCTGAGTATCTCGGCTACCTCTACTTCGACACTGGGGTGATGTATCGAGCACTGACCCTCGTGGTCCTTCGCGCAGGGCTAGACCTTGCCGCTGAGGAGGCTCTCGAAACCCTTGCTGCACAGGTACATATTCTGGTCGTCCCTCCCACCGTAGCCGATGGGCGCCACTACACGGTGCTCGTTGATGACGAGGATGTCACCTGGGCGATTCGTGATCCAGAGATCGAGCGCAACGTCTCACAGGTGGCACGCTACCCCGGTGTGCGTCGCGAACTGATCCGTCAACAGCGTGCGATTGCCCAGGGTGGTCGGGTAGTGATGGTTGGTCGGGACATTGGGACGATCGTGATGCCCGATGCAGAACTGAAGCTCTTTCTCGAAACCTCTCTGGACGAGCGGGCGCGTCGGCGCACCGACGAGCGCCATAGCACGGGTACCACACTCCCCCTACCAGTGGTGCGTGCCGATCTTGCCCGACGCGATAACCTCGACCAGCATGTGCTCTACCCGGCGAGTGATGCGGTGATTCTCCACACGGATGGAATGACTCCCGCTGATGAACTTGCCTGGGTCATCGACTATCTCCAGAGGCGCTGAGTTCTGGTTCAAACCAACCTGAACCCGGTAGCGCCAGACGGTTTTGCGGGAGGTGTAATGGCAAAGCCTTATGAACAGCCCAGGACAATCTCGAACTGGCTGCGCTTACAGCTTGAACTTGATGCTGCCTCAGCGATCGATCTCGGCACGAATGAGCAGATCCTTCATGTGACCGGCCCTCACGTGATCGTGCTGCTCGGGCGGCTGATTCTCCCGCTGTTGAGCTTGGTCTTTTGGGGCGGCATGGCGATCTACCGCGCTACGGGTGGGGGTTTTGTGGTGGCCAATGCGAGTGTGACCCAAGGCTTCGACCTCCTCAACTGGGCCATGGTGGTGATGATGCTGCTGCTAGGGTTGATCTGGTTAGCCCTGGCAGTGCGCGGTCGCGTGACTAGCCAAACCCGGCTGATCATTGCGCTGATTATGGCTGCCCTTGGCCTGTTGAGTGCCTTTCGTGCGAGTGGCGGTCGCATCTTCTACCACAACGCGCAAATCTTCTTCGATCAGGCTTTTGATGGGTTCAATATCGTGTTGATCATCCTGAGTGCGTTGAGCCTGATCGCCACCATCTTCACCGCCTACGACTGGCTCAACGATGAACTGATCCTCACCAACCAGCGAGTAGTTTACGACGATGATCAAGTGATTATTCCCTTCTTGATCGAGCGCCGCCAGCAGCAGCAGATCTTTCTCGAGGATGTGCAGGATGTCCTGGCTACCACCGAGACCTATGCGAAACATTGGCTTGGGTACGGCACGATACAGGTAAAGTCGGCTCGCCTCAACGGTGATATTCGTTTCGTTTCGGCCCGTGAGCCTATGCTCATGCAGCAGAAGATCATGGGTGAGGTACGCGCACTACGTAAGACCCTGAGTGCCCAGAACTTTGAACGTCTCGTTGCCGATCATATCTATGGGCAGAAGGCGCCGACCGAACCGCCGCAACTTCGTACCCGTGAAACACGGGTCATGCGCTGGTTACGCTGGCTGGTTCCAGACAACCCGGAGATGGATGAGCAGAGCTCAACGATCACCTGGCGCCCCCACTGGATCTTCCTCCTTCGCGGCCTCATGGGCCCGCTACTCCTGCTCGTGGTGGCGAGCCTTGCCCTCACCATCAGTACCAACCTGCTTCTGCTCAGTTCATTTACCGTAGCTATTATACTGAGCCTGATCATCTTAGTGGTGCTCTGCTGGTCCTTCTGGGAGTGGGAGGATTACCGCAACGATCGCTACATTCTGACGCCCGAGAAGGTCGTCGATATCGAGAAGAAGCCATTCGGGCCCGAGGATCGGCGTGAAGCTGGTATGGGAGCGGTAAATAACATCTCACTGCAGACAACCTACGTCAGTAATCTCCTCGGCTACGGTGATGTGGTGCTGACAACCGCGGGAGGTGGTACTCCCTTCACCTTCTGCCGGGTGCCGCAGCCACGTGATGTGGTTGCAAAAATCACTGAGTACAATGTCCGTTTTAAGCGCGCCGACCAGAATCGTAGCCTCAACGACATGCTTGGTCTGCTCCGCCACTACCACGAGGCGCAGCTTGCCCATGATGAGATCAACCGGCCCTCGCTATGAATAGTGCGTATCTGCGAATCGTCTCAACTCTGTTCGCCCTCCTGACGCTTGCCACGCTGCCAGCGTTCACCCGCCACGCCTCAGCGCAGTCGGCCCCTCTGACCCTCGAAGTGCGTGCTGGCTTTGATGCCGCCGGTAGCTACCGCGTTGGTCACTGGTTTCCCGTACTAGCTCTAGTGACCAACGAAGGCCCCGATCTACGTGCGAGCCTGGAGTGGCGCTTTGCCGGAAGCGATGCCCCTACCTACCGCTACGCATTCGACCTGCCGCGGGGCGCACGTAAGGCCCTGAGTCTGCCGATCATCACCCAAGAGAGTAACCGTGCCGCGCTGCTCTCGCTCCAAGCCGATGGCGCTACCCTCGCCGAGAGTCGTGTGCGCTTGGCACCAATTGAGCAGGATCGGATCGTCATCGGTGTCCTGAGTAGCAATCGGCCCTTGTTGAATAGCCTGGCTGCCGTCACCCTCGCCAATGGCCTGGCCACAACCGTGCTCCCCCTCGATCCCGCCATGCTGCCGGATGATGCAAGCCTCCTCGCCGGGATTGAGGCGATCTTTATCCACGATCTCGCTACGAATCAGCTGAGCGCGGCTCGCCTAGCGGCCCTTGAGCTCTGGACGCGCCAGGGTGGCGTGTTGATTGTAGGTGGTGGTCCGCAAGCGAGCCAGACAGCCCCGGGGCTGGCGGCGATCCTCCCAGCTGATGTGGGTGCACTCCAGGCTGACGTGTCACTCGCCCCTCTGGCCGCCCTTGTTGGTACGAGTGGCGTAACCGATACGCTTCCAGCCACTACCGTGAGCCTACTTACACCACGCCCGGGGGCGCGCAGCCTCGATCAGAGTCAACTGCTGGTGGCCGGTGATCTCGGTGCGGGCCAGGTGATCTGCACCGCCTTCGATCTGGCGGCAACCCGTACCTGGGCCGGCGAAGTTGAGCTCTGGTCAGGTCTGCTGAGCCTTGAGCCGCGTGTGCAGCTGGGCACATCATTCCGCTGGCAAAATGAGAATCTCCTCCGTGATACCCTCAATCTTTCCTCCCTACGCCTCCCCTCTATCGGGTTGCTCCTCCTGCTGATGGTGGGCTATATTCTGCTCGTTGGCCCACTCAACTTCCTCGTCCTCCGCCGCCTCCGCCGCCTGGAGCTCGCCTGGATCACCACGCCACTGCTCGTCCTCGTTGCGCTTGCCGCCACCTACGGCACTAGCCTTGTGCTCCGCGGGACCCAACCCCAGCTGATTCAGCTTACGATCGTTCAGGGTAGCGAGGGGAGAGATCAGGCCCAGGCCACCGCCTTCGTGGGGCTCTTCTCGCCCCAGCGCCAGAGCTACCAGCTCGATCTCGCAGCGGAGGCGCTGATTACCCCAGGGAGTTTTGAGGGCTGGGAGTTCCGCTCGATGCCAGTGACCCTGGATGGCCTCCACGCCAGCGTCCCTGATCTCCTGGTCGATGTCTCATCCCTGCGTACCCTGCTGGTCGAACAGCAGATCCCGACCAGACCCGTCGTGACGAGTCGTCTGGAACGCCAGGGTAACCTGCTCACCGGCGAACTGGAGCTCGCTGGCGATCTGCTGCTCCGTGACGCGATCCTGGTCTCGGGTGCTGATGCACAGCCCCTCGGCGACCTGAGCCCTGGGACGGTGACGAATGTTGCGTTACCGTCTGACCAGCTCAACTTTCCTGAACTCCTCAGTCTGAGTGAAGGGGGGCTGATCATCCGCGGTCGGGTGCTCAATAGTCTCTTTGGCTATGACCGTTTCGCCATTGGCGGGGCACAGTTTGGTGGCCCAAGCAAAGGGATACCCGGTACTGGTGTCTACCTGCTCGGTTGGGCCGAGCAGCCAAGCCTTGAGGTCCAGCTCGATTCCTTCGATCTGCGCCCGCAGGGTGAGACGCTCTACATCATTCGGCTAGGAACTGGGAGCCAAACTGGAGGCATATGGCGGCAATGATTGTCGAGACGCATGGCCTGAGCCGCATGTACGGCGGTACGGTCGCCCTCAACCAGCTCAATCTGACCATTCCCCAAGGTGCCATCTACGGCTTCATCGGCCCCAATGGTGCGGGCAAGACGACGACGATGCGCATTCTGACCACGCTGCTGCTCCCCAGTTCAGGCGAGGCTTTTGTTGCTGGGCATTCGGTGGTACAGGAACGGGCAGCAGTGCGGCGCCAGGTAGGCTTCATGCCCGACTTCTTCGGGGTGTACGACTCCATGCAGGCGGTAGAGTATCTCGACTTCTTTGCCGCGGCCTATGGCATCGCACCGGATCGCCGCCCCCGCCTGATCAACGATCTGCTAGCCCTGGTCGATCTCGGCCATAAGCGCCATGCTGAGGTGATGAGCCTCTCGCGGGGCATGAAGCAGCGCCTGAGCCTGGCACGTACGATGCTCCACGATCCAGCTCTGCTCATCCTCGATGAACCTGCGAGCGGTCTCGACCCGCGGGCGCGGGTCGAACTGCGCGAACTACTCAAAGAGCTCTGCAGTATGGGGAAGACGATCATGATCAGTTCGCACATCCTGACCGAACTTGCCGAGATGTGTACCCATATCGGGATCATCGAGCGGGGCAACCTGCTGGCTTCGGGCGATGTGGCAACGATCCTCCGCTCACTCCAACCCCACCGCAGCTTTGAGCTCCAGCTGCTGCCCGCAGAGGGGCAGAGCCTTGCGGCGGCCCTAGATGCTGCGGTCGCACTGCTACTCAACCAACCCCACGTCGTGGCGGCCCGCGCTGTCGTTGAGGCGAAGCTGCCCCACGTTCTACTCGATACAGATGGCGATGATCGTACCGTAAGCACCCTGCTGACCCAACTCGTCACCGCTGGCGTGGCTGTTACCCACTTCGCAGCCCAGGTGAGCGATCTGGAGGAGGTGTTTATGCGCGTGACCGATGGATCAGCATCCAGTGGTGTTCTATGAACGAATTTGATCCAGCGCCTGAAGCCGAGCGGCTACCGCCAACCAAGCAGTCATCTGAGGGGAAGCCAACCCAACGGCTCAACTGGCCAGAGCAGTCGCCCCTCGCTCCGCCGCCACCCAGCCACTGGAGGCAACGCCTTGGTCCCCTCCTTCTTGGTCTGGGCCTACTTCTTCTAATCATCCGGCTGGCGAGCCTGTCAGTCGATATGACTGGCGGGCTCATCCTCCTCACCATTGCCGCACCATTCTTCTTCTTCGGCTTCTGGCGCCATATCTATGGCCTGATCATTCCAGCATCTATTCTGGCCGGGTTGAGCCTAGGTGTGACGTTCGATCAGCTCACCGGTGGTGCCTCCGTCCTTATAGGCCTGGCAACGGGATTTCTGCTCATCTATGCCCTCGGTGTCACCCTCTTTGGCCAACGTAGCATCTGGCCCGTCATTCCTGGAGTGATCCTCCTCTCGGTGGGCATCATCATAGCCGTGAGCAGCATGCCAGGCTTCATGGCCATACTCATGCTTTGGGCACCACTCGCCCTGATCGCACTCGGCCTCTACCTGGGCTGGATGCGTCGCCAACCTTGAGCCATCCCTATGCCAAAAATAAGCCTTATCCCCACCTTACAGCGCCGTGATCACCCCCTGGCTGATCCAGCAGCCCAGCGTCGCCACCTGGCCCAGTTGCCCCTGCCACCCTTTAGTGCGACGCTCCGCGAATCTGGTGTTGGCCCGTTGCGCAGTGCAGAACGAGTCGACGTCCTGCAGATCAACCTTGGTCGACGCTGCAATCAGACCTGCCTCCACTGCCATGTCGATGCTGGTCCCGATCGTCGCGAGGTGATGGCGGCTGATGTACTGGAGGCCTGCCTCGACCTGCTCGTCCGCGCCGATATTCCGACCCTCGACATTACCGGTGGTGCACCAGAGCTTCATCCCAACTTTGATACTATCGTGCGTCGGGCCAGAGCCGCCGGTCGCCACGTGATCGACCGCTGCAACCTAACGATCACCGGCCTACCCAACTACGCCTACCTACCGGCCTTCCTCGCCGAACAGCAGGTTGAGGTGATCGCCTCGCTCCCCCACTACGCCCCTGATGCGACCGATGCCCAGCGTGGGATGGGGGTTTTTCACGAGTCGATCGCTGCCCTCCAGCGCTTCAACGCCCAGGGCTACGCTCTCCCCGGTGGCCCAGCCCTCAACCTGGTAACCAACCCCGTTGGCGCCTCTCTGCCCCTCCCGCAGGCTCAACTCGAGCAGGAGTGGCGTCGCGAGCTCTGGGCACGCTACGGCATCAGCTTCACCCGCCTCTTTACACTCACCAACATGCCCATCAGCCGCTACCTGGAGCATCTCGTCGCCACCGGTGAGCTCGAGCGCTACATGCAACTGCTCCTCGAAGCCTTTAACCCAGCGACGGTGGCGGGGCTGATGTGCCGCACAACCCTCTCGGTCGGCTGGGATGGTCAACTCTACGACTGCGACTTCAACCAGATGCTCGGCATGGCGCTGCCCGAGACAATCTTTACGCTGCAGCCTGAAACCCTCCGCGAACGACCGATCCGTGTGGGCGCCCACTGTTACGCCTGTACCGCCGCCGCAGGCTCCACCTGAAGTGGCGCCGTGGTCTCGCCGTGAGCGAGTAGTGTTGGTCCAGGAGCGCGGGATCCCCGTACGGGCAGTCCCCCGTGGCTGCCTACCCATCCCCGTACGGGCAGCCCCCCGTGGCTGCCTACCCATCCCCGTACGGGCAGCCCCCCGTGGCTGCCTAC
>CAIWUD010000059.1 GCA_903915775.1 uncultured Chloroflexota bacterium
ATCACCGATACCGAGGGCCCGTCGGCGTTCGGGGGGTAAGGAGCGGTGCGACGAGCGTGCTGGGTAGAGGATCTGACTGGCGACCCCACCGAGGGTTGTCACGGGAAGGATCATGCGCAGGCTATCGAGGACGCGCAGCACCGCGGTTTCGTGACCCGCAGCTAGATCGAACGCGACCATTCCGCCAAAGCCTGCACGTAGCAGCTGTTGGGCCAATCGATGTTGGGGATGGCTACTCAGCCCTGGGTAGTAGACCGCAGCGATGGAGGGGTGTTTACTCAGCCACTCTGCCACCGCCATGGCGTTGCGGCAATGCTCGCGCATACGGAGCGGTAGCGTACGCAGCCCCCGTAGGGTGAGGTAGGCCGCATGGGGATCGAGTACCCCACCGGTCAGAATGGTCAGACTGCGTAGTTCTGCCGCATACCCCTCAGTGGCTAAAACCACTCCGCCTAGGACGTCATCGTGGCCACTAATATACTTCGTCAGGCTATGGATGACAATATCAGCCCCCAGGTCAAATGGACGCAGGAGGTAGGGTGTCGCAAAGGTTGCATCAACTACCAACTGTGTTGCATGCTCACGGCAGAGTTGGGCCGCTGCAGCGATATCACACAGGCGGAGGAGGGGATTCGAGATCGGCTCGATAAGGAGCGCACGTGGGCGCTGCTCGGCGAGTGCGGACGCTAAGCTCGCCCGATCGGTTGCATCCACAAAGATTGGGCAAACACCCAGACGTCGTAGTATAGTATCAACGAGAGCAAACGTTGCTCCGTAGGAGTCCTGAGCGATCAAGAGTGTGTCGCCAGCCTGGAGCCCGGTGAGGAGGAGCCCAACGTGGACTGCAGCCATACCTGAGGCGCATGCACGGGCCGTTGCTGCCCCCTCTAGTTGGCAGAGGGCCGCCTCAAGGGCGCTATTCGTCGGGCTCCCATAGCGCGAGTAGGAGAAACCGGCGGTCTCGCCACCGAGCATCTCGTGGAGGGTAGCTGCATCGGGTGCCCGATAGCTCACCGCGAGGTCGATTCCAGGCACGGATGGGGTGGAGGGTAGCTGCCCCTCTGGGCGTCCGGCGTGCACAGCTGTGGTAAAAATCGTCTCGCGCAAGATAGGCTCCTTCTGGTAGACTGCTCTACATACTCGGACTATACTATGTCAGGGAGTAACTGCTCTCACTGCTCCCTGGCGGGATCAAGGCTGGGTTGGTTTTTTTGTGGAGGGCGTAGCTCTTCACACCTACCCAGATGCTGGTCACGTTGATCGTACTTAGGGGCCGTGCCCCCAAACCCCACCGTGGGGAGTGGCGAACGCCGCAACATCGTTACGAACCAAATCTCAGTCCCACACAGGAAGGACAATCCCTGTGAGCGAGCAACCCAGTCCTCTTAGTATCCCACGAACCCTGAAGATCGGCACATTCCATATTGGATCATCGTTCGTCGATCTGCTGACCTCCGGTGTACTCAACCGCATCTTGATCAGCGATCTCAATATTTGGGCCACCCCTGTAGCCCTCCTCTCCGCACTCCGTTACCTCCTAGCGCCCCTCGGGATCTGGGCTGGCTACCGCTCAGATACCCACCCGATTGGTGGGCTCCATCGCCTGCCCTACATCTGGGCTGGGCGCCTACCCATGATCCTCTCGTTACCCCTCTTACCAGTTATTGCGATGCTACTCGCCGCCGATCCACGCTCACCTCTGGGTTGGATCTTGGCCATCTGCACCTTCCTCATCTACGGTGTTGGCACGCTCATCTCGGGTGGCGTCTTCCTCGCCCTCGTTCGTGACACTGCCCCTCCTGAGCGTCAGGGTCAGGCGATTAGCATCGTCCAGATCTTTCTCGTAGTAAGCTTTCCGGTGGCTGGGATTATCTACGGTCAACTGATGCCCGTCTACGATCTCGAAACCTTCTGGTACATGACCCTGATTGGGATGACGATTGCTGCCACCTTCTTCCTCTTCGCCCTCACCGGTGCCGAGCGTCCGCGGACGAGACCAACGGTTGATGAAACGGTTGAACAACCTCCCTTCACCAAGCTCCTCCGCGAGATCTGGGCCGATCGGCCTACTCGACGCTTCTTCCTCTTCCTAGCCCTTGGCGCTACTAGCGCTTTCGCCCAGGATGCCATACTTGAACCGTTCGGTGGTCAGGTCTTCGGTCTGTCGGTGGGTGAGACCACCCGCTTCAACGCCTACTGGGGGCTTGGTGTTCTGGTCAGTCTGGTGGCGACGATCATCATCACCCGCCGGCGTCAGGCCCACGAACAGGTTGGTACTACGGTCATTGGCCTCATCGGTACCGCACTCCCGCTGGCGCTCCTTGGGGTCGTTGCCCTCACCGAATCGAGACTACTCCTGATTCCAACCCTCTTCTTCTTTGGTCTTGGCTTTGGTATCTACACGATTGGGGCCATCTCACTCCTCATTGCCATGACCGCCGATCGACGGGCTGGTGCCTACCTCGGTCTCTGGAGCGTCACGCAGCTGCTCTTCCGCGGCGTCGGGATCTTCCTCGGTGGCTTTGTCCGTGATCTCCTCTTCGTCGCAACCGGCTCCTACACGATTGCCTACGCCGGTGTCTTCTTTCTTGAGGCCGTAGGACTCTTAGTCTGTGTGCTGCTGATCATCAACGTCGACGTACCCGGTTTTGTCCGTGGGACACGCCAGGTTCAACCCGCTGCCTCAACACTCATGGCTGCTCTCGACTGAACTCCTCTACTACCCAAGGAGAATGTGTGTGAAACCCACCGCCCTCGCCGTGCTCATGCTGCTCTTCGCGCTGCTCCTCGCTGCCTGTGGCAGCGCTGCACCGCCTAGCCCCGTGCGGAGCGAACGCGAGCAGCAGCAGACCAACGTGGCGCTCTCCGGACGCCCGACCTTGGCCCCAATGCCCAGTGCACCTGCACCTGCACCGATGCCGGAGCCCGGTCTGGCGACGCGGCCCTCCCTGCCTAGTGCACCTGCACCTGCACCGACGCCGGAGCCCGGTCTGGCGGCACTCTTTGCGATCACTGATAACGATCCCCGTGCCATTGGTAATCCTAACGCACCCATCCTGATCATCGAGTTTACGGATTTTGAGTGACCGTTCTGCCAACAGTTCGTCCGTGAGACGAGACCAGAACTTATCACCCGCTTCGTTGAGACCGGCAAGGCCCGTTTTGTCGTACGCGATTTCCCTCTCACCGATATCCACCCCTCAGCCATGCTTGCCGCGGTTGGCGCGCGCTGCGCTGCGGATCAGGGGGCCTTCTGGCCAATGTCCGAACGTCTCTTCGCGACCCACCGCGTCGAATGGGGGGGCGTACCCCGACGGGATCGTGCCGTTATTGTCGAGTTTGCCGCTGAATTCGGTCTTGATGGCCCCACCTTCGAGGCATGTCTGGATGACCCTGCCGTCGAAGAGGCGGTACGGCTTGAGCAGCAGGCTGCACAGCAGTTGGGCATCAACTCGACGCCCAACTTTTTGGTGAATGGCCGCCTTTTACGTGGGGCCCTCTCCCTGCGTGTCTTTGAAGATCTGCTCAACCAGATCGAGATCGCCCCGTAGGGCACTGGTTCACACCGTTGGGGTAAGCTAACGGTAGGGCAACCACGGGGGGTTGCCCGTACGGGGGGCGCCACGAGGGCGAGATACCATCGCTCTCGGAGTTGGGTTAGAGTGTTTTGTGGAGGGTGCAAAGCCCTCCACACCTCATTCGGCGAAGAGCTCACGGTTCGCCTCAACCCAGGCCACAAGCCGTGCTATGCCCATCTCGACGGTAATCTCAGGGCGCCAGCCCAGTTCACGGGCGGCTTTAGCGAGTGAACTGATGTAGACCGGCTGATCACCGGGGCGCCATGGGCCGTAGGTGACGTTGATCGCCCGCCCGATCAGGCGCTCAAGCAGGGGGCCAAATTCGGCCCAGATCGAGAGGGTGTTGGTCGGGCCGCCCCCGAGGTTGTAGATCTGACCTGAAACCTGATCGATACGCTCCAGTGCCGCAAGGTAGGCCGCAACCAGATCATCCACGTGGAGCATGTCCCGTACCTGCTTACCGTTCCCGTAGATCGTGATCGGACGGCCAAGGAGGGCCGCGATCACGAAGTGGGCTGCCCAACCCTGATCCTCTACGCCAAACTGGCGCTGGCCGTAGATGCAACCCTGCCGGAAGACCACGGTGCGCAGCCCGTAGATGCGTGCGTAGTCGCGCACATACTGATCACCGCTACCCTTGGAGACGCCATAGGGGGAGTGGAAGTCGAGTGGCTGCTCCTCGGTCACCCCGTCAGGCATGTCGCGGTAGGTGTAGCGCGTGGGCTCCTCAACAACGGCTACGTGCTCCATCCCACCGTAGACTTTATTCGTTGAGGAGTAGAAGACCGCCGGCGGCACAGCAGCCTGGCGCGCCGCCTCCAGGACGTTCAACGTCCCCAGGGCGTTGATCATAAAATCCTCGCGCGGGTTGAGCACCGAGGTGGTGACCGCTACCTGACCAGCGAGATGGAAGATCGTATCGTGACCTTCAACTGCGGCGGATAGCGCCGCCACGTCACGGATGTCAGCCTGAATGAAGCGTAAGCGCTCGCCATGCTGCTGTTGCAACCATGCCAGGTTCAGGGGCGTACGGGGACGACTCAGGTTATCGAAGATCGTAACCTGTTCGCCGCGGGTGAGGAGGGCGTGGGCCAGGTTGCAGCCGATGAACCCAGCACCGCCGGTGATCAGATGGTTCATAGGGTAACTTCAGGGTAGAAAAGGCACGTTTCAGATCGGCTTGACACGCTTACGGGAGGTATGGATGGCACAGATCTGGTAATGCTAAAGGGAGAGATTGGTGCAAGCCTAGGCATGATAGCAGAAAAGTGCAAACTCCTGCGTATGGAGGTGTGGAGGGCGCAGCCCTCCGCAAAAAAACTAGCCCAACCTGTAACTGTTCACACCTCTCCCGGAGTGAGGGCGTCTCACCCTCGTGGTCACCCCGTACGGGCAACCCCCCGTGGTTGCCCTGCTGTTGGCTTACCCCAACGGTGAACAGTTACCCCAACCTTGGTCCCGTCAGGGAGCATCATAGTGCACGGCTACGCACCAAGATAAGTGTATAATACGCCCCTGTAGGCCACCTACGCTGCATAAGGCTTGCCGACGCCGAGGGGCAGATGTGTGGGTTTGGGAGCTTGGTTCCCAACTAGGTCGCTCTTCGTGCCAACGGGCCGCAGGCCCCAACACCCCATCTATGAACCCTCGCATCTCAATCATCGTCGTCACCTACAACAGTGCCCACTACCTCCCCGCCTGTTGTACTGCCCTGCGCTCCGTAGACTATGAGCCGCCGCCAGAGATCGTGGTAGTCGATAACGCCTCTCGTGACGAGAGTGTTGCTATAGTACGCCAACTCTTTCCCGAGGCGCTGCTCTTGCCTCAGGCGCACAACCTAGGTTTTAGTGGTGGGGTGGCTGCTGCGGTTGCGGCGAGCAGTGGCGAGTTGCTCGTTCTGCTCAACCCAGATACGCTCGTTGATCCAGGTTGGCTCACCGCCCTGGCCGATGCGCTAGCCGATCCTACCTGCGGCGTTGCAGGGAGCAAGATCCGAGCATGGGATGGTCGCCACCTACTCCACACCGGTGGACTCATCAGTCGACCCGAGCTACTGGCCAGCCACCGCGGCGATGGTGAAGCGGATCATGGACAGTACGAGCAGCCAGAGCAGGTCTCATTCGTCACCGGGGCCTCCCTGGCGCTGCGGCGTGAGCTCTGGGATCGCCTGGATGGGCTGGATCGTGGCTTCTTCCCGGGCTACTTTGAGGATGTTGACCTCTGCTGGCGGGTACAAGCTCTGGGGTTGGAGTGTCGCTACATCCCGGGCTCAACGTTGCGCCACACTGAATCGGCCTCGACAGGGAAGTTTAGCGGCGCCTTCTACTACTACCACCATCTCAACCGGCTGCGCTTTGCCTGCAAGCATACGCCCTGGGCCGAGCTCTGGAGCGACTTTAGCCCGGCTGAGGCTCGGCGGCTGCGCACCAGTTCCGCACTGGATCGAGCTGTCGCCGGGCTGGTCTACCGACAGGCACTTCCCTATGGCCTGCGCCCTCCGGATCGCGCCGAGCAGGAGCGTATCCTCCAGATCGGGAGAACGCTCAGTACGATCAGTGCCTCGCTACAGGATCAGCCAGCTGCGTGGCCAGAGGCGGCCCAACGGCTCCTGGGTATCCCCAGTGCCGCCGAGTCACCACTGCCACAACTGATCAGCACGGCTGAGCAGGAGGCAGTATTGGCAGAGCACCAGTTCACCTCGGGGCTGCCACTGGTAGCTGCCCTACGCCGCGCCTGGAACAGTGTCGCTACGCGCTGGTATGTCCTGCCGCTTCTCCACCAGCAGACCCGCTTCAATCTGGCGGCGCAGCGCAGCCTTGCCCAGCTCCACGCCCAGAGTGACGCGCAGCATGCACTGCTCGAAACCCAGGTGCGCCAGGCACTCCTCTGCTACCGCATGGTCGAAGCTGGTTGATGGGTGGCAGGAGCAGCCCTGGCAGAGAAGCCCTTTGAGGGGTGAGGCACCTTCGCTCGTGGCCCGCGCGGAGATTGGAGGGGGCGGGCTATGCCCACCACCTCCAACCCGGCCACGGTGGGGCGACCATGCTACGGGAGCACGACTACCGGCGTCTCACTGCAGTAGGTGAAGGTCTCTGTCGAGACCTCCAGGGCGCTACAGATGTAGTAACTCCCTGGTGTGACGTTCGTCGTATCCCACTCAAAGTTCAACGGGTTCCCGACTACCGGGTTCTGCATTCCACGGGTGACCATGGGCAGGTAGACGGAGTTGGTGGACGGGACGGTTGGGCCAGGCGCACCGCCAGCGCCGTAGCGCTGGGCCAGATTTTGGGTGGGCTGGTTGCGGTTGGTGGTGTAGTAGAAGCGAATAGCGTCAATTGACGATAGTGGCAGGTTGATCCCCGTCTCGATATCAAAGGGCTGACCCCGTCGCACCTCATCGTTCGCTGTTAGCTTCACCCAGTCGATCGAGAAGATATCAGCGCCGGTGAGCAGTGCCTCGGCGGTCGTCTCTAGGGGGTCGTAGCGCATGTAGTCCACCGTACCCATCTGGGTCCAGCCAAGTTGGGCAGCAAAGTTATTCTGCTCGATCGGGGTGAGAATGTTCGTCTTCTGGTCAGGATCGGAGACGGAACGCCGCCCTGGCAGTGCACGCGCCAAATCGACCGAGTAGTTAGACCATCCCTCGTAGTAAGAGCCGAACTTGCTTTCCGAGCCATCCTGCTGGATGCCCTGGTTCCACCAGATGATACGCCCACCCCAACCGTAGGCGATAGCCCAGTTGATATCTTTATTCGCCGGGAGATCGACCTTGAGCCGCACGGTGAAGTAGCGGTAGCGGCTGGTGTTGATCGGGCGGCTACGATCGACATTGAGCCACATCTGCGAGTCGGACTCAAGAGCCGGTGGCAGGATAATCGCACGCGCGCGGTAGAGACCATTCGCAAACGTGGCGTCGGTGATCGTCTGAGGATAGCTGGTATCTGCACCAGGCGTCACCACATCGCCGCTCTCATTCATGTCCCAGGAGTTGCCGAGCACCTCGGTAGCATAGTCGGGACCACTGGTCATACTCGGTTTGGCAAAGGTAAGGACAGGGGCTGGTACGATAGTGAGCGGCCCAACCCAAGCAGTCGTTGCAACCGGGGTACCCTCACAGCCACGCTGCTGGTTGTAGCTACTCAGGCGCAGCTGGAAGTAGTACTGGCCGGCGGGAAAGATACTAGTAGGCAGGTTGTAGCTGCCCGAAGCAGTGGCAATCAGGCTGTAGGCCAGCGGCATGGCGTTCGTACCGCTAGGGTTGTCGGCGACGTAGATGCTGATGCGACTCTTCAGGTTGGGATCGCCGTTTGGTGGTGTAGGGATATTAGTCGCTGTCCAGGGGATGGCGATCGTCGGTGCCGAGGTGGGATCGCTCAGCCGGATCCAGTCGATCTGCACCTGACTGCCAGTTGCTCCACCGGCCGAAGGATCGATGCGCAGGCCGCGTACCAGCGGCTGAGCCTGCCAACTTCCGGAAACCACACTCGTGGTTGGGTTTCTCAGGTCGTAGTTGTAGAGGTGCCAACCGTCCCACGCGACATAGTAGTTATCGCCCTGGCATGCATCGAGATTAGCAATCTTCTGATTCCCGTCGGGCCATGTCACTGGGCTTGCACCCGTCCAGTAGACGGCATGAGGGGCACTAGTGGCACTACGCGGGCTCACCGACATACGGTACGAGAGCTGGGTATACTTCGCCGTATCGACAGTGTAGCGATCATTTGCCCCGACGCGCTTGAAGTTGAGCTCTTCGCTCAAGACGGTACCAGAAGGGGTAGTCAGGGGAGTACTAAAGCCCTGAAAGAGGGGGAAGAGGTAGCCGTAGGTGGGGGTTCCCGGAGCGTGATCGACACCGCTGTAGGTACCCGACCAGATCCCATTGGCGACACTCATGTCTTTAAAGCCAATCTCATAGCCAATATCACGGGTTGAGTCCATATCCCAGGGATCACCGAGCACCAGAGTGGAGAATTCGTCTCCCTCCACAATCGTCGTCTGGAGCGCACCCGAGTTGGCAAAGGCGATCGAAGCGGTCTGCTGTAGATCGGCGTTGGGCCCATGAGGCGTGGATCCTGTAAGGGCAAACGACCTTCCAGCGTAGCTCGTAACCGCGGTCAGGGCAAAGAGGAGCCCGACGAGCAGCAGCGTACGGTGGATTTTGGGAAGATGGTGCATACATTGCTCCGCGGTGCAGTTGTGACAAATGGGAGGCGTAGTGGACAAAGACCTCTGTAAGGCATACCAGACTGTTTATACCACAGCCACATAACCATGGTAGATAACTGCCGGCCTGAGCGGTCCATGCGACACTAGGGCGTAGTAGCAAGTGAAAGGGTACCGCACCCAGTTCCTATCCTTCAAGCTTGCGTAGAACGATTATATACTCAATTCCATGTTTTAGGGACAACTCGATATCGAACGGTAGTGCAAACTGATGGCGCAATGTTACGAACAGTTCAAGGAGCTCAATCTGAGTCCAGACATGGTAGTGGACACTGTAGTCGATGGCGAGCAGATGAGCGATCTCTTGCTGCGCCTTTGCCTCATCGGTAACCTTATTCACGAGGCGCGTCCACTCCTCAAAGTGTTGGTGCTTCGACCAAGCAGGACCCTCGGCGTGATCGCGGAGCAGATGCTCGATGGAGGTTACCTGCCGATCGCGATCGAAGGTGTAGCGTTTATCCGGCACAGCCATGTAGAGGATGCCGCCAACCCGGACGACACGCAGGAGATTCTTGATCGTCGCAATTGGATCTTGGCAATGCTCAAGGAAGTGGTTAGCGATGACAAAGTCTTGTGAATTGGCAGCAATGCTCGTGAGATGTTCACCATCATCAATGATGTCGACCTCAACGAGATTTACCGAACTGAGCTCTGGGTAGTGTGTGCGGAGATCTGCCGCCGACATGCGGTCAACGTAGCGCACGTGTGCCGTTGGTGGCACAGCGAGGGGGAGGTGCAGCGCACCAATCTCAATACCCTCCCCCTGGAGGTATGTTGTCGCAACGGTATAACGATCGAGTGGTGCGACCGGGGTTGAAGGAGGGGTCGGTGGTGAATCAACGAGCGCTGGGGTAGGAGTAACTGGGGTATCCACAACCCCAGTCAGGGCGCGCAGGGCGGCTCGAAGGCGCGGTTTGAGATCATTGATGCTAAGCATTGCTTCCTCACTTTGCATGGTAGGGGAGGACTACGCGGATGATCCACGCCCTCGGCGCTGCACCCAGCGCAACAGCCGCATCATCCGCCCCGACTCGAGGCGCTGAATGAGATCCTCCAGGTAGGCGATATGCTCGTTCTTCTCGCAGATCACCGCATCAAGCTTGGCTTCACGGCTCGGCGGAAGTGGTGCCGACTCGAGCGCCACTGATACTCGGTCGGTTGCATAGCGCGGGTTGCGACAGAATGTAATCAGTGGGCGAAGTACACTACTCCAGGTAAATGCGGGGCGGATGGCTGCAAAGGCTGCGGCGTAACGCTCGCGTGGATTCGGCTCGTCCGTCAGTTCGAGCAGGGCCCGAGCGAAGGCCGCGGCATCGCCAATTGGTACCGCGAGGCCAAGTCCAGACTGCACCACCGTATCAGCGAGGGCGTCGCCCTCCGCAACGACCATGGGTAGTCCACTCCAGATGTAGTCGAGTAGGCGCGTGCGAAAGGCAAAGCGCGTCTCGATGTGCGCCTGGTGGGCACTCACGCCAATATCGGCCTCTAGGAGATAGTTTGCTCGCTCATCGTAGGGCACCCAACGATCGTTGAAGAAGACCGTCTGATCGAGCAGACCAAGCTCTGCCGCGAGGGCAACTGCCCGCGCATGAATGGCCATTTCGGGTACGTCAGTGGGATTGGGGTGGCGGTAGCCAAGGAAGAAGAGCTTCAGATCGGGGCGCTGTGCACGGAGCAGACCCATTGCCCTAATCACGGTGAGTGGGTCGAGCCAATCCCAGATCCCGCCGCCCCAGAGCAGCACGGTGTCACCCTCACTGATGCCGGGTACAACACCTTTGAGTACGCGCTTCGTATAGCGTGGCGGTGTATCAGCGCAGCCAAAGGGCACCACATCGATCAGCGAGCGGAAGGTAGGGTCGCGGCGGTAGCCATCAGGTTCAAGCCGACCAAGGGCGGTTAGCATGCCGATCCAGAAGTCGCGCTGGCGTTCGCTCGCGCAGATGAAGAAGTCACCGTGCAGCAACTGTTGGCCCAGGGTGGCTAGGTTGTCAGCGGCCATGAGTCGTCCCCGCTCAGCCTCCTCTTTTGAGAAGAGCTCCAACCCCTCCAGGTAGAAGGGATCGTAGAGGTCGACAACCAGGATCTTGCGCTGACCGCCGATCACGGGATAGCGGCGCAGACTAAAGCCCTGGAAGATGATCACCTCACTCTGTGCAGCGAGTTGTCCAACCAGTTGCTCATCATCGCGTGCAAAGGCAACCACCTGCACACCGGGGATCGTCAGATCGGCCCGCTCCGGTGCGGCCAAGGTAACGTAGCATGAACTACTAAGACCACGCGCCAACTCAACGGCGCGAATACCGACACCGGCTAGGTTTGCGGAGAGCGGGTCACTACTGATGATCAACACACGGTGCATGGGCGATCCTGTAAACATGGCCGGTATACCCAGAGCCTCAAGCATTGTCTGGGTCGCGAGGGGATGCGGACCATGCTGGTAATTCCCCCCTAACGGAAACTGGAACAGTGGGAAGATCTCAGCATCGGGACGCCTACGCGCAGCCTGGATGCGCATACGCTTCTGCCACAACTGGGGAAAGTCCCTGAGTAGATCTTGAGCTGCTGCCAACGGGCTAAGTGCAAGTCGCGGCAGGAGTTGATCCTGTACCTCTGGCGGTTGAGCACCGCCACCGGCAAAGTCAAACTGTTCCCATACCACACTACCTATTGTCTCAGCGATCACCCGCTGGAGCATCAGCAGCAGCGAGGCGCTGAGTACACGCTGGAGATTTGCCTCCTCGTAGTTCTTGATCACCGTCATCAGCGCGTTGCGCTCAAAGAGTTTGTGCAACTGGTAGGGCTGCAAACGGCTAGAGGTGCCGTGGTGACGATGGTAGATCGTCGCTGCGGGGGTGATTACCACCCGGTAGCCGAGCACCCAGAGGCGCCAACCTAGGTCCACGTCCTCGTAGTAGGCGAAGTACTCCTCGTCGAAACCGCCAATGGCAAGAAAGATCTCCCGATCAACTAGCATGGCCCCACCGCAGGCAAAAAGGGCCTCGTGCTCGCTCATGCGGGTCGCACCTAGGGGAAAGCCGTGGTAGAACTGGTAGCCAAAGCCGTAGAAGTTCGCACCGCTGCTAATGAAGTCGATCTTTTGCCCCTCCCAGTCGAGGATCTGGGAGCCGACACATGCGACGTTATGCTCGCGCCCCACCTCGATTGTCGCGACCATCGCGCTGATCCAGTTTGGGTTGAGCCTGGTATCGTTGTTAATCAGCGCCACGTAGCGCCCATGGGCAAGGGCTACGCCCTGGTTGACTGCAGGCGCAAATCCGCTATTTGTCGCGTTGCGGACGACCTTCACCCGCGGGAAGCGCTCAGCCATAAGCTCAAGCGAGCCATCAGTAGAGGCGTTGTCGATCAGGATAAGCTCAAGTTGATCGGCAGGGTAGTCCTGTTCCATCAACGACTGAAAACATGGTTGCAGATGGTGACGACCGTTAAGATTGACAACCACAACTGAGACGTGAGGGGGGAGCATTGATGGCTTCTCTCTATCTCACTTAGATGCGTGTTGACGCCAACCGTTGAGTGTCTGTAGCAGCCGCATCACCCGACCCGATTCAAGGCGTGTGATTGTACTCTTTAGCTCGTCGATATGTGCTATCTTCAACTGGAGCTCTCGCTCGAGTTGCGTGATGGAAGTATTGAGTCCACCTACACCCACAGCAAGTTGCCGATGTTCCTCGATGAATTGGGCGAGTTGCTGGTGGAGCGCTACGAGTTGCTGGTCGCGCTCGGCGAGTTGCTGATGGAGCGCTACGAGTTGCTGGTCGCGCTCGGCAAGTTGCTGGTGGAGCGCTACGAGTTGCTGGTCACGCTCATGCAGCGCCCCTGTTGCCTGCTCCAACTGCCGCTGCTGCTGCAGGGCGAGATCACGGAGATCGGTCGTCTCTTTCCACAACTCCCAGAAGCGACGCTCATAGTCGCGCACCAGGCGCGGTAGCGGCTCGCTACGGCGGCGGAAGCGCACTGCCCAAGGGGTGATGAAAGAGGCGTCGAAATCAACATCACGCAAGAAGCCCTGACGGGCAAAGAGCTCAGCCCAATGCTCGCTTGGGTGGACATTGATATGGGTTGCCTCGCGAAAGTCGAGGGGCGAGGAGGAGAAGAGGATATCGTCGCTGTGGGCGCAGAAGTTGGCGATAGCCCGCTCTGCCTCGGGTTGAGGCATATGCTCAAGCACCTCGATGCAGACGATCAGGTCGTAGCGTTGCCCAAAGGGTTCTGCCACCGAAGCCTGGCGCACGTAGGGGCGCACGACCTCGGGCGCACTGGCGATGGCGAACTCCGAGATATCCACACCCTCTGCCATCACCCCCTGGAGGCGTAGCTGCTCAACTAGTAGCCCGAGGGCACAGCCAGCATCAAGCAGTGTCCGCGGAGCGATCCGTGTGACAATGGCCTCGGCGATCTGCCCGAAGAAGTTGACCCAGTGCGCATCGCGCTGGTAGGGTATGCCACAGCCCGTTGCGTAGTAGTAGGCTCCAAAGAGCTCCTGTGGATCGGCAGGGGCCATCGATCGCTCCTTCATCATGGTTCAATTTCAGCTGCGCCGATGTTACGCTCTGGCGCTACCCGGGCGAGGTTGGGGGGGGTGGAAGGGCTGCGCCCTTTACACCTCCCGTGAGATGGTCAAACTGGGTCATGGTTCAAGTTCGGCTGCGCCGACGTTACGGTCTGGCGACACCAGGGCGAGGTTAGGGGTTTTCGTGGAGGGCTGCGCCCTCCACACCTCCCATGGGTTGGAAGTCCATC
Source organism: uncultured Chloroflexota bacterium (assembly GCA_903915775.1). Classification (GTDB taxonomy): domain Bacteria; phylum Chloroflexota; class Chloroflexia; order Chloroflexales; family Chloroflexaceae; genus Viridilinea. The sequence continues at coordinate 13,566 of CAIWUD010000059.1, forward strand.
TACCACACGCAGTGGTCGATGGTAAGCGAACTTGGGAGGTGGGGGGTGGCAAATCCCGGTATCTAAGCGTACCAGTAAGGATGGGCAGGGCTTCACAACTCGAGATGCCACGTCCCCGCAAGCGCCAATGTGCCGTAACGTTCGTGCATGCTGTTGCCATGCACTACCAGTTGGTAGAGCCGATCGTGATGATCGAAGGTGTGTAACTGTGCGGAGTCGACGACCGCAACACTCACACCGTAGCGCCCAGCCAACAACGGGAGGCGTTCAACCGTGTAGTCTATAGTACCACGTCCGCTAATAGTACCGGTCGAGATACCGGCAAAGCCCGTGTTCGGCCCACTTAGCCAGACCCCACTCTCATGGTAGATCCCGACCCCAAAAACCGGTTCGTGGATCGGTTGGTGGGCCAGGTAGTGCATACGAATCGTGAGCGGCTCATAGGTACGGAACACCGTACGCTCGTTCCCATCACGATCGAGGAGTTGCACCTGCACAATCTCTACTTCACGACTACCGCGTCGAAATGGGTTCTGCTCATCCGGCTCTGGGTGCACTCCTGATTCAGTTTCACGCTGTCGTTCAGTTTCGCGCTGCTCCTGCTCCTCCTGGTTCACCTTCGCGATGTAGGCGTCAATCACCTCACTAGCAGCACCCCGCGCCCGCTGCTGCCCATGCTCGAGCCAGACCGCAACGTCGCAGAGTGAACGCACCACTTCGAGCGCATGGGAGACAAAGATGATCGTCTTACCGGCCCGTCGAAAGTTGTAGATGCGCTCGATACATTTGCGCTGGAACGCTTCATCACCCACAGCTAGAACTTCGTCAGTGATGAGAATCTCGGGATCTACCGCCGTAGCTACTGCGAACGCCAGACGGGTGTACATGCCCGAGGAGTAGTGCTTCAACTCGGTGTCGATAAAGACGCCGATGTTGGCAAAATCGACGATCTCCTCCAGTCGGCGCTCCATGTCACGTTTCCCTAGACCCATCAGCGATCCGTAGAGGAAGACATTCTCGCGCCCGGTCAGTTCAGGGTGGAACCCACTCCCGAGCTCGAGGAGCGCAGCGATGCGTCCCCGCGTACGCACACTGCCCCGCGTCGGCTCCAGAATGCGTGTGATCAGCTTGAGCGCCGTACTCTTCCCGGCACCGTTGTGGCCCACCAAGCCCAGACTCTGCCCTGGCTCGATGCTGAAGTCCACATCGCGCAGCGCCCAGAACTCCTCACCGGAGGGGCGCCGTCGGAGTAGGCCAATCATCCGCTCCTGCACGGTTTTGCGCTGATCGGGGTAGATAATGAAGCGCTTCGAGACCTGATGAAACTCGATCACTGGACTCATGGCGGTAGCCTAGATCTCCTCACCGAAGCGGCGTGATACCCGCTGGAACACCCAGTAGCCGATGACCAGAACAACCCCCGCAGTGACGCCTACCCGTAGGACGCTGCTTAGGGCGGGGAGGGCTGGAGTGGGGATCATGCCCACAGGAACCGCATTACCGTAGAGAATCTCACGGTAGAACTCGATGAGCGAGGCCATCGGATTGAGCCAACGTACGATGCGCACGGCTAGGCCATCGCCAAAGACGCCGAGGGGGTAGATCACCGGGGTCAGGAAGAACCAGATGTTCATGACGATCCCGATGAGGTGAACTACATCGCGAAAGAAGACGGCAGCCGAGCCGAGCAGCAGTGCCATCCCCACCAGGAATAGCGTCTGAATGATGATCAACACCGGGAGGTAGGCGAAGGTCCAGGATCCGTTTAGCCGACCGATGGTGAGAAGTTGCACCACCGCCATAACTAGGAACATCACCGGGAGCGAGAGCAGAAAGTTGAGTAGACTGGAACCCACCGTGACTAGGGGCAGTACCTCTCGTGGAAAGTAGACCTTCTTGATCAGGGCGGCATTGTCGATAATGCTGCGTGTCCCGCCCATGATCGCCTCGGCGGTGTAGTTCCAGGGGAGGAGGGCAACAATGATAAAAACCGGAAACATCGCCAGGCCACTCGGCAACAGGAGACTGAAGACGAGCACATAGACGAGCATCATCCCCAGAGGGGCGAGTTGGGTCCAGAGGTAGCCGAGGGCACTCCCCTTGTAGCGCGCGCGTAGGTCACGCAGGATGAGATTACGGATCAGTTCGCGGTAGGCCCAGATCTCGCGGGCCTTCGCCGTCAAACCGACACTACGATCGAGGGCGACGCCAGTGAAGCCGAGGGTCAGACCGACCAGGGTCGCTAGTGCGATCAGGTGGGGAATGTAGCGGGGTTCAGGGGCGGTGGGGGTCGCAGCAACGATACGTTGGGCCGCAGAGGGAGCATCAGGGTCGAAACCGGCTGCGTGGTTCGCCACCAGGTAGTTGAGCGTCGCCGTAATCACACGCTGGCGGGTAATCGCACGATCGCGCTCGGCTAGTTCGCTGGCTGCCCGGGCATCGGTAGCCGCACAGTTGACGAGGGCCGCCTCACGGGTGGCGGTGCTACTCAATCCACTGCTGCTACAGAGCGCATCCAGGGTGGCGTTACGCGTATTGATGGCAAAACGCCAGAGATCGTAGCGCACCTCGAGAGCCCGAGTCAGATCGAGTAGCTCTTCACGCGGGAGATCGGCCAGGGTGCGTTCGTCCGCGAAGGGTTCTGGCTCGCGAGACATCGGAAAAGCCTGGGTGCGAATGATCTCACGCAGCAGGGTGTCGAACGGGGTTGGCGCCACCCGACCCTGCGGCTCAAGGGCCAACCAGAGCTCCCATCCGAGCATGTTGCGCAGGATCTCACGACCACCAGCAGCGCGAATCTGGCGTACCAACTCTTCAGCAGCACGGTTCGCCAACGCCTGCGCCTCAGCCGGGCTTGGTGCAACGCCACGTACGAAGAGTTGACCAGGAGCCTGGGGGAGCATGTCGACCCGATAGTCAGGTCGTCCGTAGCGCACGTCACCACGGGCCAGGGCGGCCTGGCGAACAGCCTCCTGCGCATCAGCAACGGCGATATCCAACCCACTACGCTCGGGCGCGACCAGTTCGTAGATCGCGCCGTAGCGTTCAACGGCAAAACGCACCTCAGCGGTGGCATAGTAGATCACCGGTTGCGCCAATACCCGCGGGGTGACCACCACAAGCGCACCGATCACACAGAGCAGGAGCCAGAGCCACTGGTAGAGGCGTAGCCCGGCGAGTGACCTGTTGAGGAGTGAAATGTGAGTGCGCAGGCGACGCCGCAGGCTCACGCCTTTTTCAACCATGCTAGCCACTGTATGCCTCGTTATGGCGCGACAAACTGCAACTCAACCGTCTGGCCAGCACCCAGATCGAGGGTCACGAGACCGATGGCGGGCCACCAACCCGTGCCACGGGGTTGCTCAAGCTCAGAGCGCTCAAGCTCGATGTCGTCGATACGAACACGTGCTACCTGAACCGGTAGCTTCAGTGCCAACCCGAGCAACTCCTGATCCGTTGGGTTGGTCAGGCGCATGTTCCAGAGCTGTTCGTCGGAGCGCTGCCGATCTGGTTCCAGAATCAGCGCCACTCGCGCAGCCTCCCATGCGGCAATCTCACCCAGGGGGGCAACCCAGATCTGCGCATCTCCAGCCACACGCGCGGTCACACGCTGCCATGTGGCGATCTGTGCTGCTGAGGTCACCTCTTCAGTATGCGCCCAGAGGTCTATCATACCACCGATTGCGATGGCCCGATCAAGCTGACGAAGTGCCCGCTCCTCACTCGCCGGGGTCAGGTAGCAGTCGGGGTAAGCACGGATCCGCCCCTCCCGCCCCGGGAGCCACTGGCCACATGGTGCGCTCACGAGCCCATCCTGGTCGACCTCCCAGAGGCTATACTGGGCCTGGTCGCTCAGGCGGGTTACACTGCGGATACCGGCCTGCTCCACGATGCTCCAACTCGCATCACTCATCCCGGCACTACTACTCCATGGGAAGGCCAAGGAGCGTGCCGGGGCAACCCCCTGGGCGGCTGCCACCCGATTCCAGGTTTCGAGATCCTGCTGCCAGGTGGGTCGATCCGCCAGACCACCATGGAGATGGCTAAAGGTGTGGCTCTGGATCTCGTGGCCATCGGTGCGCAGCGGTGCGATAAGATCGCCAAAGTACCACTCCGGGTGGGTCGCAACGGTACCGAAGGGGTCATCACCAAACCAGGGGCTACTCACCCAGCGATCGGAGAGCCAGCCATTCGCCCGACTCGCCCAGGTAAAGCTGGGATCACCGAGGAAGGTACGGCGCTCACGATTGCCAAACAGAAAGTTGTAGCCCGTTGCGTAGTAGGTGGCACGTATCCCATGGGGTGCGAAGATCGCACGCGTGGTGGCGATACCCTCACGCATGCGGCGGGCACGTAGCAGGTAGTCTTCATTCACATTGGGATCGTTCACCGATCGCGAGTGGATCAGGCCACCCATGGCCGTCTCCCAGTCGAAGGTGAAGGCAACCGCTGCCCGCCGACCAAGTGGCCAGCAGGCGATCTCAGGGAGGGGGAGCGCTGCGCTGGTCGGGGTACAGCCTGTGAGGAGGGCACCACCCGCCAGGGCTAGGCGGAGGAATTGGCGCCTTGTTGCGTACAACGATCGTGCGTGATGCATGCCTAGCGCTCTCTACCCCTCTCCCTAGCAGCAGCCGGGGCTGGGTGGTGGTGCGGATAGGGTGGTGAGTCCGCTCCCACCACGACGGAGCTGCATCCGATCGAGGTAGACCCGATCGTCCGAGGCGGGGGCAATCTGCACCACCAGCGTGGCAGCACCGGTTGGTGCGACAAAGCTACCCCGGATAGACGACCAGTCACGGGGTGGTGCCTCTGCACTCCAGAGTACAAGCGTCTGCCACTCCGTCTGATCGCGCTGAACGACGCGCCCATCCCGATCACGCCACGCGAAGGTCAGACGCAGCCGTGTCGGTGAACGCTGGATCGAGTCGGTCAGGGCAAACCCGCTGAAACAGAAACGCTCACCTGGCTCCACGGCCACTGGCGGGGTCTGGAGAAAGTTCCCAATCCCAAGAAGTTGCATGGCACGACCATCGCCATCAAGGTCGAAGCCCTCGCCATCAACTGCCGAACCACGGAGCTCTACACCACCGGCGCGGCGCGCCCAACCCTCAGGCATACCTGCTTGGCCAATAAACGTGATCAGATTCGGGCGCCACGGTGTGCTGTCACAACGCGCCTCGCGCTGCTGCATGGAGAGCAATAGACCGGCGATGCCTACGGCAACACAGCATAGGGTAGCGCCAACAAGCAGACGTCGTGAGATCATGGTCTCGGCATGTGGAGCGCGGAGGTTTGCGAGGGAAGCGGATATCGGCGTATCCTCCCATCGCCCGGTGAGGTACGGGGCACGGCCCCACCACGTATCGTGAGACCCCCTTAATTGTAGCACGGATCCTATTTTGACACGCGAAGGCTCGCGTGTTAGGATAGTTTGGCCTGTTCTGCAGCCCAAGCGAGATCGGCAGCAGTGTCATCATGCGGCTAAATCACCCCGATACAGTGTGCCAAGCGCACATCCGCATCCCTCAGTGGGGATGGCGGATGTTTTTTTTTGTTCAGCAGTTGCCAGGGCTTACCATGACCACCTCACGGGAGGTGTGGAGGGCGCAGCCCTCCACAAAAGGGATCTACCCCAGCCCTGGTAGCGCCAGCGTGTGTAGTCGGCGCAGCCGAGACGACTCAAACTCACGGGAGGTGTGGAGGGCGCAG
>CAIWUD010000060.1 GCA_903915775.1 uncultured Chloroflexota bacterium
GTGCCAAGGCTCGGACTACCGCAGAGCAGTTCATGGGAGCCTGGGGGAGGTTCCTGGTACGATCCGTGGCCCATGTGCACCGCGTCGTACCGTTGCGGGCGAGCCGCCCGCGCTCCCGGGGAGCGTGTCACGTGAAACCCTTTGAGGGGTGCAGTCCTTCACTTCCCAAAGAGACCGAGCAGGCGCTCGGTGATCCCAGGTTCGCGTGACCAGCGTAGTCGATCAGGCATTCGTCAAGGAGCTTACCGTGTGGCTTATTGCGCTGACCATCTTCGTCGTTATCTTTGAGCTCTGGTACGCTGTTGCCTTCCTCTTTGCCTATAACCAGGTACGGGAGCGCGCGTTGCTGCTGCCGGTGCTCCAGGCAGTGTTGATGTTGGCCGCTTTTGCCTACATTACTGTGGCGGCGATGAACGGCTGGTCGACCAATCCGCCGATCGTATTCGGTCTGCTCATTGCGGCACTCCTCATCTCCATCTACTGGCGGCGTATCCCGAACGGTCTGACCCAGTTTCTGGTCAGCTACCCACGGGGTACGCTCGATGTCCTGGCGTTCCGTCGTCCGGCTAAGGATCTGAAGCGGCGGGTGCGTACGAAGTAGTGCGCTGTGGCCCTACACAGCCGCAAGAAGGAGTAGGTCGATGCTTGCTATGCTCGGCGCGCTGATCGCTGTTGGTGCTGGGATTGTCTTTGGTGCTCTTGGTCTGCTAACCTTATGGGGTGGGCTGGTCGCGCTACGCAGTGAATTGCCGAGTGACTACCGGCGGATGCAAGCGAATAGCATGACCCGTCTGACGACGACGTTCCTGATCGCCCTGCCGCTGTTGGTCACCGCTGCCTTTGGCCTACTAGCTGCTGGACGTCTCTTTCAAATGGTAGTGATTCAGTTGGTTTGAGCTTATGCTATGATGGGTGGTGGTACGCCGCCCATCGCTGTCACACAAAAGAGACGCGAAGCCGCGTCTCTTTTGTGTGGGTTTCCCGCAGCGCAGGAGGAACTATGTCTGCTCCCACCCGCCCCCATCCCGTCGTGCTGGCCATCCTGGATGGTTGGGGCCTTGCCGCACCAGGTGACGGGAATGCCGTTGCTCTAGCCCATACCCCGCATATTGACCAGTGGATCGCCACCTACCCCTTCACAACACTTGCTGCATCAGGGCTTGATGTAGGTCTACCTGTCGGCCAGATCGGCAACTCTGAGGTTGGTCATCTGAATATTGGTGCCGGCTTTGTGGTCTACCAGGAGCTGACCCGCATCAGTAAGGCGATCACCGATGGTGACTTCTTCACGAATGAGGTACTCTGTGGTGCTATTGCCCATGCCGAGGCCCACGGGGGGGCACTCCACCTCATGGGTCTCTTTGGGCCGGGTGGGGTGCATGCCCATGAGGATCATCTGCACGCGCTGCTCGAACTAGCCCGTCGTAAGGGGTTCAGCCGAGTTTTCTTGCACCTCTTCCTCGATGGTCGGGATGTGTTGCCACGCAGCGCCCTCGGTTTTCTCGATAGTCTGGAGAGTGCTATCGTGCGTACCGGGGTGGGCCGGATTGCGACGGTCATTGGGCGCTACTACGCCATGGATCGTGATAAGCGTTGGGAGCGCACCGGGCGAGCGTATGCGGCCATGGTTGCTGGGCAGGGTGAGACGGCAACTGATGCCCGAGCGGCGATTATGCAGGCGTACGCCCGCGGCGAGAGCGATGAGTTCGTTGTGCCCACGGTGATTGTGCAGAACCACGTGCCGGTTGCAACGATTCAGCGGGGTGATGCGGTGATCTTCACCAACTTTCGCCCCGATCGCGGTCGTCAGTTGACGCGGGCCCTCGTTCTACCCGATCTCAATGAGCAGATTCAGCGCCACTATGCAAAGCAAAAAGAGGAGGGGCAGCAACTGCCTGCGGTCATCTGGCAGCGTGAGCGTTGGTTGGAAGATCTCCACGTGGTGACGTTGACCCAGTACGAGCGTAATCTGCCAGTGCGTGTAGCTTTTCCGCCGCGTCCGGTGCGTGATCCCATCGCTGCGGTGGTGAGTGGGGCAGGGCGGCGGCAGTTCCATGTGGCGGAGACCGAGAAGTACCCCCATGTGACCTTCTTCCTGAATGGTGGTCGTGAGGAGCCCTTCCCCGGTGAGGATCGGATCTTGGTACCATCGCCGAAGGTGGCAACCTATGATCTCCAGCCCGAGATGAGCGCTGCACAGGTGACGGCCGAGTTGATCGGCGCGGTGCAGCGTGATCAGTACGATTTCATTGTGGTGAACTATGCCAACCCCGATATGGTTGGTCATACGGGGAGTATTCCGGCGGTGGTGCGCGCCTGCGAGACGGTCGACGCATGTATGGCGCAGGTTGTGCCGGCGGTGTTGGAGCGTGGCGGGGCGCTGCTGATCATCGCCGATCATGGCAACGCTGAGCAGATGATCGACCCAGAGAGTGGTGGGCCGCACACCGCCCATACGACGAATCCCGTTCCGTGTATGCTGATAGCGGCACCGGGGCTTGGTTTGGGCCCTGGTGAGGTGACGCTGCGTGAGGGTGGGCGTCTGGCTGATCTGGCGCCTACGCTGCTCGATCTGCTCGGTCTTGCCCCCGCCGCCGATATGACGGGGGAGAGTCTGATTAGGCGTAGTGCGTGAGGCGTGGTGCACATTGGTGGGTAACAACGGCAGGGCAACCACGGGGGGTTGCCCGTACGGGAGTCGCCACGAGGGCGAGACGCCCTCGCTCTGGCAGGGCAACCACGGGGGGTTGCCCGTACGGGGGCGCCACGAGGGCGAGGTGCCCTCGCTCCGGCAGGTTGCGTATCTTCCAGGTGATCGCAGCGGTGTACGTTCTGGGCGGTTCAGCTACGTGGAGGTCGACCTACAACGTGATCGCATGATCTGGCTACGGTGAGCGTAGCCAGGCTACGAGGCGCCATGTCTGCACTTCGCAAGCATTGGGAGCTGCGCCCAGCGGCTCCTGCGGCCTTTGTTACCGCCACTGGGCTCAGTCCACTGCTCGCTACGCTACTCTACAACCGTGATCTGCGCGATCCTGCGCTAGTTGCCACCTTTCTCTCCAGTGATCTACGCACCGGTCTCCACGATCCGCTCCTGATGCGAGGCATGGCTGAGGCCACGGCTCGCATCAGCATAGCCATTGAGCGTGGCGAGTTGATGGCTGTCTATGGCGACTTTGATGCTGATGGGGTGACCGCCGTCGCACTGTTGACGCAGGTGATCCGGGCGATGGGTGGTCAGATTCGCCCCTACATTCCGCATCGAATGCGTGAGGGTTATGGGCTCAATCGGGCAGCCGTTACCCAACTGGCTGCCGAGGGGGTTCGTCTGTTGATCACTGTCGACTGTGGGATCAGTAACCTGGACGAGGTTGCGGAGGCCAATCGTGTTGGTCTGGAGGTGATCGTTACCGACCACCACCACCCGCCGGAGAAGCTCCCACCAGCCCTGGTGGTGGTGAACCCGAAACAGCCAGGTTGTGCCTATCCCTTCAAGGATCTCGTGGGGGTGGGGATTGCCTACAAGTTGGTGCAGGCCCTGGTGCGCCGTGGGCTGAGTCCGAGCAGTTTGCGGGGCCGTGATCTGCTCGATCTGGTGGCACTGGGGACGATTGCCGATATGGGGCCGCTCCGTGGCGAGAATCGTGTGCTGGCCAGGTGGGGAATTGATGCGTTGAACACGACGCACCGCCCCGGTTTGCGGGCGTTGATCGATGCCGCTGGGCTGAGTGCAGGGAAGATTAGAGCAACCGATATTGGATTTACCCTTGCCCCGCGGCTCAATGCTGCGGGACGGCTCGACCATGCGGTGCACTCCTACAAGTTGTTGCTGGCGGAGACGGCTGAGGAGGCACAACCATTGGCTGAGGAGCTCAACCGGATGAACCGTGAGCGTCAGGAGCTCAGCCATCAGGTACAGCTTGCCGCTAGTGAGTTGGCTGAGGCGAGTGGGCGCCATGAACTGCCGTTGGTTCTGTTGGCTGACGCCGAATTTCCCGCAGGTCTGGTGGGGTTAGTTGCTGGGAGGCTGGTGGAGCAGTGGGGTCGGCCTGTGGTACTGATTGAGTTGGGCGCAACCCATTCACGTGGTTCGGCACGTTCCGTGCCCGGTTTTAGCATCATTGATGCACTAGGCCGTTGTCAGGAGCTCTTCACGAAGTATGGTGGCCACACCGCTGCGGCTGGCTTTACGCTTCCGAATACAAACATCCCCGCGCTTGAAACCCATCTGCTGACGCTGGCGAGGCAGCAGTTGGGGGAACAACCAGCGAAACCAGTACTAGCGATTGATGCGCTCGTGAATCTGCACGAGTTGAGTTGGGAGTTGCTCGCTGAGCTTGAGCAGCTTGAGCCTTTCGGCCACGCGAACTCTGCCCCGATCTTGATGAGTAGTGGTGTTGAGGTAGTTGAGGCGCGCACGCGTGGTGCTGATGGTCGGCATCTGTCGATGCGGCTACGGCAGCAGGGTGGGCCAATATGCGAGGCGATCGCTTTTCGTCTGGGCCATCTCGTGGAGCCGCTGCGTCGCCACCCGCGCATTGATGTGGCGTATAGCCTTGAGGCGAACCATTGGGATGGTACGAGCCGGCTCCAGTTGAAGGTGCTCGATTTTCGTCGTGCCTAGGTTTGGGGCGAGCCAACGGTGGGGCAACCACGAGGGGCTGCCCCAACAGGCGGTTCGCTGCAATGGTTCACTGTTCAGGTGATTCAGGGTTGGGGTAAGCCAACGGTAGGGCAACCACAGGGGGTTGCCCTTACGGGGCGGGCCCACGAGGGAGATCTGCCCTCACTCTAGGAGCAGTGTAAACAGTTACACTGCTCAGGTGATGCCGGTTTGGGGTAAGGCGTGGAGGGCGAGGATCGCCCTACAGGCGGTAGATCTGCTGGGCGTTCTCGCTCATAATCTTCTGACGGAGCAGGGGATCGTGACCGTATAGGAAGTGGCTCGGCTCGTCCCAGTCGAAGTGGGGGTAGTCACTGGCGAAGAGGAGCACATCCTCGGCGCGCAGCCAACGCAGCATGGTGTCGAGATCCTGCTTGGTGGGGACGTTGGGCATAGGCTGTGATCCGAAGCGGACATGTTCACGGACATACTCGCTGGGCAGGCGCTTGATCCAGGGCGTGTAGTCGCGGAGGCTCTTCCAGTCCGCGTCCATGTGCCAGAGCAGCCCGGGGACCCAGAAGAAGTCGTGCTCGAGGAAGAGGAAGCGTAGGCCGGGAAACTTCTCGAAGACGCCCTCACAGATCAGGCTGGTCAGGTGAGCCATGGCGATCTGCGGGCGTGCCATGCGCATCTCCAGGTAGTACGAGGGGTAGCCGGCCGCGGTGGGTGGTCCGGAGATACCGGCGCCTTCGAAGCCGAAGTGGACACAGACCGGTAACTGGTTGCGCTCGCACGCCGCGTAGATAGGGTGGTAGAAGCGATTCCCGAAGGGTAGGCGTGCCCCTGCTGAGAAGAGCACCTGGATGAAGCGGGGATCGCGTACGCGCTGCTCAATTTCGGTAATGGCCAGGGTGGGATCTTGGGGTGCGATATGGATCGATGCACGAAAACGGGGATCCTGGGTGAGCCAGACGTCGCTGGTCCACTCGTTGAAGGCGTGGCACACGGCAGCGGCATAGTCCGCATCGGGGTGAACGGCGGTGCCGTAGGGTCCACCGGTGAGTACGGCAATAGCGATGTCGTACGGGTTGAGATGTTTTTCGATACAGACCGAGGGTTGTGAGGCCGGGTTGATCGTCTGACCGACCCAGAGATCGTCGCGGGCACCGCGCCCGGGGATGTTGGTATAGCCGAGATCGGGCATCATCATGCCGAAATCTTTGATATTGCGGACAACGTGGCGTGGGAGGTAGGGAAAGAGGTCTTCGGGTGAGTTCTGCTGGTGGTGCACGTCACAGTCCACGATACCGTTGATGCGTGTTCGGTCTGCACGTTGCTCCGGGTTGGTCTGGACTGCTTCCGCCTGCTCGATTGTGTTCGTGTTCATGGGTGACCTCTGCTCAGGGGGGTAGGGCGTACTCTCGTTTCGGCTGCGCCCGTTTAACTGGCTGGCGCTACCTGTTCTCCAACGGCAGGGCAACCACGGGGGGTTGCCCATACGGAGGGGTGCCACGAGGGCGAGACGCCCTCGCTCCGGGAACGGCAGGGTAACCACGGGGGGTTGCCCGTACGGAGGGGTGCCACGAGGGCGAGACGCCCGCGCTCCGGGAACGGCAGGGCAACCACGGGGGGTTGCCCGTACGGAGGGGTGCCACGAGGGCGAGACGCCCGCGCTCCGGGAAC
>CAIWUD010000061.1 GCA_903915775.1 uncultured Chloroflexota bacterium
TGAAATCTGGTTGGCCGATCTCAATCCAATACGTGGTCATGAACAGGCAGGTGTTCGACCAGTGCTCGTCGTTTCAACAAACATGTTCAATCATGGACCTGCCGGTCTGGTCTTTGTCCTCCCATTGACACGTACTGATCGCCGGATTCCGGCCCACATCCCCATTGATCCTCCGGAAGGGGGTGTGCGAAGCCGAAGCTTTATTCTCTGTGATGCTCTCCGTTCCATCGCAAAAGATCGCCTCCAGCCCAATCCGTGGGGTACTATTTTACCTTCAACGTTGTACCGTGTAGAAGAGACCCTGCGCATACTGCTCGAATTGTAGATAACGCTACGCAATGTACCAAATCTTGCTTGGCATGCAATCATGTGAACGTCTGGTAAAATAGGGTGCAGGGCAGGTTTCACACATGCTACGGCATGTTTCAGACCGGCTTGGCCATAAAAAGCCCCAACCCAGCCCTGGCAGCGCCAGATGGAACCATGCTAAGGAGGAGCGTCATGACCGAGAATCGCCGGAGCCGCATGATCACTGAGGGGCCGCAGCGCTCGCCCAACCGCGCCATGCTGCGCGCCGTAGGTTTCCGTGACGAAGATTTTACCAAACCGATCGTCGGTGTTGCGAACGCACATAGCACCATCACACCCTGCAACGCCGGACTCGGCCCCCTAGCTGCGCGTGCGGAGACTGCGATCCGTGCGGCCGGTGCGATGCCCCAGATCTTCGGTACGATCACCATTAGTGACGGTATTTCGATGGGCACCGAGGGCATGAAGTTCTCTCTGGTCAGCCGTGAGGTGATCGCCGACTCGATTGAGACGGTCGTCAACGCCCAGCGTATGGATGGCATCCTCGCCGTGGGTGGCTGTGACAAGAATATGCCCGGGGCCATGATCGCACTGGCACGCCTCGACATCCCCAGTATCTTCGTCTACGGCGGGACTATCAAGCCTGGCCACCACCATGGCCGCGATCTCACCATCGTCAGTGCCTTCGAGGCTGTGGGTCAGTATAGCGCCGGCCGTATCGATCAGCAGGAGTTGCTCGAGGTGGAGCGACGGGCCTGTCCCGGTGCTGGTTCGTGCGGCGGAATGTACACCGCCAACACGATGTCCTCGGCTATCGAGGCGATGGGCATGAGTCTGCCTGGCTCGTCCACCATGGCCGCAGAGGACGCCGAGAAGGCTGAGAACGCTGCGCGCTCAGGTGAGGTGCTCGTTGCGGCGATCCGCGCCGGGCGTACCGCACGCCAAATTCTCACCCGTCAGGCTTTCGAGAATGCGATCACGGTGATCATGGCCCTTGGCGGCTCGACCAACGCCGTCCTTCACCTCCTGGCTATCGCCGATGCTGCCAATGTGCCCCTGACGATCGACGACTTCGAGACGATCCGTAAGCGTGTCCCGGTGATCTGCGATCTCAAACCCTCCGGGAGCTACGTGGCAACCGATCTACACAGGGTTGGTGGGGTACCGCAGGTGATGAAGATGCTACTCAACGCCGGCCTACTCCATGGCGATGCACTTACTATCACCGGGCAGACGATCGCCGAGACGCTGGTTGACGTCCCTGACCTCCCCCCGGCAGACCAAGACATCATCCGGCCGTTCGATGCACCGCTCTACGCCCAGGGCCACCTGGCCATCCTGCGCGGCAACCTGGCCGAAGAGGGCTGTGTCGCCAAGATCACCGGCATCAAATACCCCAGCATCACCGGCCCAGCACGGGTCTTCGATGCGGAAGAGGCCTGTCTGGAGGCGATCCTCGCCGGGAAGATTGCCGCAGGTGACGTGGTCGTCATCCGCTACGAGGGTCCGAAGGGCGGCCCCGGTATGCGTGAAATGTTGGCGCCCACCTCGGCAATCATCGGTGCTGGCCTTGGCGATAGCGTCGGCCTGATCACCGACGGGCGCTTCTCGGGGGGCACCTACGGGCTTGTTGTGGGGCATGTCGCCCCTGAGGCGGCAGTGGGTGGTACCATCGCCCTGGTCGAGGAGGGGGATAGCATCACTATCGACGCGCACGAACTGCTACTCCAGGTCAACGTTTCCGATGAGGAGTTGGCCCGCAGACGTGCCGCCTGGAGTGCCCCTGCACCGCGCTACCCCCGTGGCGTCCTGGCGAAGTATGCGCGCCTGGTCTCCTCGGCGAGCCTCGGCGCGGTCACCGATCTGGCTGAGTAGAAGCTCGGGAGCCGGGGCTACTTGCCACAACTAGCAAGAGATTCTCGAGCGAGGAGGATACGTTCGCCTATGGCGACCGACATTACACAGATTGGCCTCAGTCTGCTGCTCAGCGCTACGATCGGTGGCCTCGCCTACTGGCGTCAGTCGCTCACTGCTGGGGGTTGGCTGGGGGCAATTCTCACCGGTACCGCAACCATGGGCTTTGGTGGCTGGGCCTGGGGCTTCGCCCTGGTTGCCTTCTTTGTCAGTTCGAGTGCCCTCTCACACTACAAAGAGCAGATCAAGGAGCAGCGGGCGGCCGAGAAGTTTGCGAAGGGAGGGCGGCGTGACCTCGTCCAGGCCCTCGCAAATGGCGGTGTGGGCGCCCTCATCGCTCTCATCTACGCCCTCCTCGACGGATCACCGCTGCTCCTCGCCCTCTTCGTTGGGGTAATGGCTACGGTGAATGCCGATACCTGGGCGACAGAGCTTGGAGTACTGAGCCCACACCGTCCACGCATGATCACCACTGGTCGACCGGTTGAGCCAGGTACTTCGGGTGGCATTACCCTGCTCGGTACTAGCGCTGCTGCAGCCGGCAGCCTGCTCATCGGGGGCGTCATGTTTGTAGGTCTGGCCCTGGGGGCACCGACCATGCAGACGCTCTGGTGGCTGCTCCCAGCCGCACTGCTCGGCGGAGTCGGGGGGGCAATGGTGGATAGCCTGCTTGGGGCTACCGTTCAGGCGATCTACCGTTACCCTAATGGCAAAGAGACAGAACGGGTGGTTGGGCGCGATGGAACGCCTAACCGCTTCGTTCGCGGTTGGCGCTGGATGAACAACGATCTCGTCAACCTCGGCAGTTCCCTGGTTGGTGGGCTCATTGCCGTGCTCGTCTACCTCTTGCTTGTGTAGGTACGGTGAACCGTTTCAGCAAACCGACTGGTGGGGCAACCCTTATGGTTGTACGTGTTCACACTTCTCCTGGAGTAAGGGCGTCTCACCCTCGTGGCGCCCCAGTACGGGCAACCCCCCGTGGTTGCCCGTCCGTTACCTTATCCCAAACGTGAACAGGTACCTATGTTGCCCCGACGCTGCCTTATCCCACCGCTGCATAGCTACCGACCCGCGCTAGGAATCGCCGCATGGAGCAGCCGTCGTCGCTGGGAGCGTTGGCGGGACGTACAGCTCCCGATCGCCAACCCAGGATGTCTCAGTTGGCAGGGAGCTGAGTTGCAGATCACTCAGCGCGAGGCTTAGTTGCCGTCCCTCAGGACTGATCGCTATTGGGCTCACCAGGGTCAACGTCGTCTGTCCAGGGGCGAGGAGCAGGCGTAGGACGATCGTCCTATCGAAGGGTGCGGCGGGAATTTCGACACGCGTCAACAGCCTACCAGCACTCCAGATCTCTAGGGGGCGGGGCGAGCCGTAGGCTGTTGCCCAGAAGCTGAGCGTAATGGGCAGCTGCTTATTGGCGAGCAGGTGAAGTTCTGCTCGTCCCTGCATCCAGCGCCAGCGCCGTACTGAGCTCTGCTCTACGTCATACCAACCGGAGCCGAGGGTTATCGTGGATACTGCCGCCGGTTCGACCCGGTAGATCACCTGCGTTGCACTGGTGTGGGCCAGACTGATACCAGGCTCCTCCAGCCAGCGGCGCAGATCTGTGTAGTCGGTACGCGGGAGTTGGGTCAGGTCGAGGAGCACAAAACGCACCCCACGGGCAGCGAGCTCGGTAGCGGTGCTAAGGGGCATAATATCGGGACGGGGCGGTTCGGCTAACCAGAGGGCCTGGATCACTGAGGGGGAGCGCACGAGGGGATAGTCGGGCAGGCGTGCCAAGTAGCCGCCCAGAATAGGGCGCCCATGGCAGATCTGGTTGAGCAGGCTACGGCTATCGTCCAGACGCGGTGGCAGTTCAAGGACGGCACCAGGTAGCGGGTCGTTGTTGAGCGCCTGCACCGCGGGATCCACGCGCAGCGCCATGATGGGCCAGGGGCGTACGAGACTCTCAAAGAGCAGCAGGGCCACCATCCAGTTGGCAGGGCGCGAGATGGCGCTAAGGGCATACGCAGCGGCAGAGCGCAGGGGCGTGGATTGCTGCCCTCGCGACACTCCCCTCCACCCACTCTGGAGACTTTCCAGCCCAAGAGTGACCAGCACGGTAATTGGTAAGAGCATCGGGGCGACAAAGAGCACTGGGCGGCTGCTGTTACGAAAAACTTCACTCAAACTAAGGAGCAGGAATGGCCCGGGCAGGGGGCTCTCAGCAGCGGTGAGGCGCAACTGCGGCCCCATCGCCATGAGCAAGCAGAA
The DNA here is from genome assembly GCA_903915775.1 of uncultured Chloroflexota bacterium. GTDB lineage: Bacteria > Chloroflexota > Chloroflexia > Chloroflexales > Chloroflexaceae > Viridilinea. Next base: position 4,480 of record CAIWUD010000061.1, read on the forward strand.
GAGGGCCAGGATGGCCCAGGGCCAGGCCTGCGCCCATGTGCGCCAGAGGGCCACGCCCACGAGCAA
>CAIWUD010000062.1 GCA_903915775.1 uncultured Chloroflexota bacterium
CTCCCGGAGCGAGGGCGTCTCGCCCTCGTGACGCCCCCCTGTACGGACACCCCCCGTGGTTGCCCTGTCGTCGGCTTACCCCAAACGTGAACAGGTACCTCCCAAGCACTCCCTCATCTGAGCCTATATGCGGCTACGGCGTCGGCTGGAGCCGGAGCAGCGTGCCACCCGTCGCCGGTGCCGGCCGCATGGGCAGATAGTCGACCCGCTGCCAGCGCTCGAGTAGATCGCTGTAGTGGTTGCTGAGGAGATTACCCGACTGACCGGTCGTGTGCATAAAGCGGGAGTTGTCCAGGTTACTCAGATCGATCACCTGGCGGTACGAGGGGACATTGTACTGCTTATAGAGCTCACTGGCGCGAATAGGCGCCACATTGACGGTGTAGCCGTCGCCACCGTTGCCGATCCGCCGCTCGAAGCGATCGCGCAGTGCACCCACCTGGCTGAACGGGTTGTGGGGAAAGACCACAATATGCACCCGATCCCAGCGCCATGAAGCCACCTCAGCACGCCCTTGCTGCTCGGCCATCTGCTCGAGCCCCTGCGTAAAGGCGGCCTCCAGAGTCTCGGCACACGACTCGGTGCGATCTAGCGTTGTTACGTCGTCACACCAGTGGCTACTCGCACCAAAGAGCACCTGGCGCAGCGCCATCACCTGAAAATCGCGCTCACCCGCGTAGTTCGGTGTGAAGAGATCGCGCAACTCATCACCGAAGACCGCTTGTGGGAGGGCCTGGTAGTAAGCCTGGAAGACGGCCGCTGCCGCACTATCACCACGCATGACGGCGTCCCAACCGCGTAGTAACTCGAGCGCCGCCTTCTGCTGCTCATCCGCGGGGGTGATGTCGAGCATCACGGGCAGGAACTCGCGGGCCTGCGCCGAGAGCTCGTCAGCCTGGAGTGCCTGCATCTCCTCAAGGGTGTGCTGCGGTCGCGACTCGATCAGCTCTACGATCCGTTCGGCACGGTAGGGCGCCGCCCAAGACGTACCCATCAGGTAGGGGTAATCCGCATCAACCACCTGATTGTTCGCGGTCGCAATATAGCCCTGTGGTGGGTTGTAGGTCTGTGGTAACTGATCGAATGGCACGTAGCCAATCCACTCATACGCATCGGTCCACCCAGGAACTGGGCGTGTGCCATCACCACTCCTGCGGATAGGGAGCGAGCCAGGAGCGATATAGCCGATGTTGCCCTCCGTATCGGCAAAGACAAAGTTCTGCATCGGTGCACGATAGTCGACCAGGGCAGCACGGAACATCTGCCAATTTCGTGCACGATTGATGTTCAGGTAGGCGCGGAGGGTCACATCATCAGCATCGAGCGCCGTCCAGCGGAAGGCCAGGGCCTCTCCCGTGCCGGGGGTAACGTCGCTAATCAGCGGCCCGTGGCGGCTGATGCGCACGGTCAGGGTGATCGGGTCGCTATCCTTCACCAGAATCTGCTCATTCAGCAGCGTGAGCGGCTCCCACTGACCCTGGTACTCCACCTGGTTGCGCTCATTGACCCGTTCAACGTAGAGATCTTGGACATCGGGGCCGGTATTGGTGACGCCCCAGGCAATATGCTGGTTATGGCCGATCACGATCGCCGGGAGGCCGGGCAGCGTTTCACCGATGGCCGAAAAGCTCGCTCCCTGTATGCTCGCCAAGTACCAGATCGAGGGGATACGTGTACCGAGGTGGGGATCGTTGGCCAGCATCGGCTTGCCGGTCGTGGTGCGCTCGCCGCTCAGGACCCAGTTGTTCGAGCCGACCAGTTTGCCGCCAAACCCCGCGATCTGCTGGATCTCTGCTGAGAGTGCGAGAAGGGCTGCTCCATCCAGGTTGAGCGAACTGGCCGCAGATCCAGGCGCCGTAGGGGCAGTTGGTGCAGCGACGATCTGATTGGTGGGCAGAATCAGCGGTCCATCAGCGGTGTAGCTCGGGGTCAGTTCGGCGGTGGCCTCTGCACCAATCTGACGCTCCAGGATCACCCGGAGGATCTCATCACTCCAGTTTCCACCGAGATCCCAGGCCATCATCTTAGCCCAGACGAGCGAGTCGACTGGCCGCCAGGGCTCCGGCTTGAAGCCAAGGATGATAAACTCAGGGGGGAGTTGTGGGTTAGAGGCGAGGAAGGCGTTCACGCCCGCGGCGTAGCCATCAAGTACCGCACGTGTATCGGCGTCGAGGCTCTCCAGAGCCTGAGCTGCAGCACGGCCCGTGCCAAGGGTACGCAGGAACTTATCGGTACTCAGCGTCGCACTGCCAAGAACCTCTGAGAGGCGGCCATGGCCGACACGGCGCTGGAACTCCATCTGCCAGAGCCGATCCTGAGCATGGGCGTAGCCCAACCCGAAGGCTGCATCAGCATCCGTGGCACCACTGATATGCGGTACCCCATGCTCATCGCGCACGATGGTCACCTCACGGCTCAGGCCAGAGACTTGTACCGTGCCACTCGTCTGCGGCAGTGAGCTACGCAACCAGATAAAGCCTCCCACGCCACCGATACTTGTTGGCACCACAAGGAGTGCCAATGACCAACCTAGGATACGTTTCCACCAACTCATGACGACGTTGTCCTTTCGCGCTACCAGTCGGTTTAGGGTCTCTTTGCGTGACGAGCGTGCGGGAGGCGTGGAGGGCAGAGCCCTCCACAAAAAAACCAGCCCAGCCTCGGTTCCGCCAGGAGCAGTGTGAACAGGTACGGTCTCAATAGGTACTTGGCGGCTATTCGCGCTCAGGAGCGGCGGCATTTGTTGCCGTCAGGGCAGCCCAGGTTCGGCGGGTACCGAGATCGAGGCTGGCAGCGACAAAAGCGGGGGTATTCGCCGTCATCATGAGCGCGATATCCTCGACGAGACTGGTCTCCTCGTCGAGGAAGCGCAACACCCGCTGGGGGGGATTGCGGCGGAAGAGTTTGTCGAAGAAGATATGCCCACGCTCACGGCCGGTGTCGAGTACGTTCAGTAGGACCCCATCCATGAGCGAGTGGCGATTCATGAGTGGCTTGCGGTAGAAGGGTTGGCCAGTCGTGCGAAGACTGGTAGCGATGCGTGCCGACTGCTGCTGGATGCGCTGGAAGGTGTAGCCGGTCGACGCCTTCGTCATGCCGCCAGCCGTGCCAATGTTCATCACATGGGGGCTGGGCTGGCGAACAAAGGGCATGTCGGTCATCGGGATGACCCCAAACTCCACATGCTCGATACTATAGCTATCAATGCCGAGATGGCTCGTGATGTAGCTCCGTAGCCCTGCATCGTAGATCTCGTGGGCAACCAGGGCGGGAGAGAAGAAGGTGTACTCGACCAGGGCTGTATGTGCACCGTAGGGTAGGACGTAGACGAAGCGTACGTCGTTACCCTGCGCGATCCGAAAATCCATGAAGGTCGCCGCTTCGGGATCAAAGCGTGGCTCACGGCTCTTGATGACCCAGCCTTTAAAATGTTGGAGCCAGTGCACATAGGACGGGTGGCGCTGCTGCGGCTTGTAGATGCTGTTGAAGACCCATCGCCCATAATACTCCTCGTTGTCGACGAGGACAGCAACGCCTTCGCCACGCTCCTCGATACGCTCAACCCGTCCGTAGTGGCGGGTGATGTTGGGTTGCGCTGCGATCCACTCCTCAGTGAAACGGTAGAAGTCGCCACCCTCAATCATCTTGTAGCGGTACGGTTCGATCGCAATACGCCGAGAGTGTTCGGCACCGTGGAACCAGAGTTGATCCCAGCTACGGGCCACCACAGCCTCGAAGGGGCCGGAACCAACCTCCCAGAAGCACCATGTACGGTCGTTCTGCCGCTTTGGTGCTTCATCAATCAAGAGTATGCGCTGGTGGTTGAGGCCTGCTTGCCCCAGATGGTAGACCAGACTACGTCCGGCAGCACCTGCACCGGTGATAATGTAATCAAACTGACTCTGCATAGATTGCTATATCCGGTGGTTAAAAGTTTAGGGATGATTCAATGTTGGCTGCGCCAGCGTAGCTGTTTGGCGCCACCAGGGCCGGGTTAGGGCTTTTTATGGAGGGCTTCGCCCTTCATACCTCCCACTCAAAAGACTATAACCGATCTCAATGGATTTGGCCAAGGATCCACCCCACGTACCTGTTCACGCTTCTCCCGGTGTGAGGGCGTCTTGCCCTCGTGGCGCCCCCCCCCGTACGGGCAACCCCCCGTGGTTGCCCCGTCGTTGGCTACCCCGATTGTGAACAGGAACCATCTCACTCCACAGCCTAATCCAGGCGTAGCAACCCTGGGAGGAGCCGGGTGAGCCGGCCGGCACGGCGGGCGCGTAGCGTCAGGCGCTGCAGTGGCCCCAGCAGGTGTCGATCGGCAACCTGGTCGAGTTGAAGCTGAAAGAGGGTGCGGAGCAGCAGATGGTTGGCCTTTGCCGAGGTGGGTACGTAGCGTTCAGCCCAGCGCAGAAGCTGCTCCAAAGCGGACTGGGCCTGGTCGAGGGCTTCCGCGAGCACTGCAGTTGGTGCACTGCGCGCGGTGAGTACGTAGAGTTGCTGGCGCAAGGCGAAGAAGTCGAGCAGTGCCGCGCTCAACTCCCATTCGGCCCGCTCGTCGGCCAGGGACGCACTCCCCTCCTGAGCCTCGAGGCGTTGCCAGGCGGCGCGCCCCTGCCCGAGTTGTGCCATGGCGCGGCGTAGCTCCTCCAGGCGAAGCTCAGCGGTGCGGCGAGGCTCGCCTAGGGTGTCGAGCATGTCGAGTGGTGGATGGCTCACGAGATCACGGAGCCCCCGTTCGGCCCGCGGGATGGGTCCGCGTGGGTCACGCATGAGCGCAGGTTGCCAGGCGGCTTCGAGTGAACGATAGGCAGCGATGAGCTCCGCTGTGGCTGCCGATGTACGGGCCAGCGCATAGTCGTGCAGATACTGGGCGGGATCAGCTGATCCTGACCAGGCTAGGCGTGCAGCGAGATAGGCGTTCAGTGGCGCATGCCTGAAGGGTCGATCGCCCGTGAGCAGGATATGCACCGCCCCCACCCCAACCTGCTGGTAGTAGCTCAGATCGGCACCAATGACACTCACTAAGGGTGGTGGAGAGGATTTGAAGAGGATGCCATCCAGATAGTACTCGAAGACCGCGAGGTGGGATCCAGAGGGATGCGGCAGATATCCGCCTGTACCAAAGGCGGCAATCGTGTTGCGCAGCTGTGTGGCGATCGGCTCGTTGAGCGTTGTACCAATGCTGGCGGCATAACTGCGCGGGCGCGGTGCAAAGAGCAGGCTCACTGCGGCATGGGGCGTCAGCGTTGGTGCCGTCGCGCTCTCATGGTAGGCGAGAAAGCTCACCCGTGTATTGGGCCGGTCAGGGGGGAGTACCTCGGCAAGGGCGTTGGCGGCGATCAGCGTCTGATCGGCAGGGCTTATGTTGGTACATGTCTGGCAGTGGCACCAGCCATCGGCGTGAAGATCGTCAGGCCAGAGATGGTAGACCTCGGCCTCAGGGTAGGCGCGGAAGAAGGCCGCACCCATGCGTTGGAGGAGCTTGAGGGCTGCCGGGTTGCTCACGCAGAGGTTGTGATCGGGTGTACGCCGCTGCCCATCGTGGCGAAAGAGGGTAGGCTGACTGCGAAAGAGCCGTCGTGGCAACAGGTCACGTAGATGGTGTCCACCCAGTTCCAGCCGCAGACCATGTTCACGGATCAGCGGGAGCAGCTCGCGGCGCCGGGCACGCCACGTGGACAGACGGCATGCGCCCAGTGCTGGCTCA
>CAIWUD010000063.1 GCA_903915775.1 uncultured Chloroflexota bacterium
CGCCTTGCTCGCCAACCCGGTAGCTGCACTCGAGTTCTTGATCACGAAGGTGCCGTCGGCGATCTTGGGCTGCAGCACACTCCAGGCCCCCTCGAAGAAGATGAAGGCGTTGTTATCGCTTGCCGCACCGGCGTAGAGGTAGAGGGGGTTGCCACTGCCCGTTGCGTTGTCGACCAGGTACTGGGCCTGCTGTGCACCCACGGCAATACTATCGAAGGTGACGTAGTAGTCGACTGCGCTCGTCTCGCGGATGAGGCGGTCGTAGGAGATGACCTTCACCCCAGCGGCACGGGCAGCATCAGCGGCGGCCGCGGCTGCGGTGCCATCTTGCGGACAGATGATCAGGACCTTGACGCCCTTGGTGATGAGCGACTCGACGTTCGCCTTCTCACGGGCCGAATCGCCCTGACTGAAGAGGATCTCAACCTGGTAGCCAGCCTGGCTCAGAGCATCTTTGAAACGGGTCTCGTCCTGGATCCAGCGTGGCTCGTCGCGGGTCGGCAGGACAATACCGACGGCGAGTTGGCTCGCAGGAGGAGCCTGAGTAGGACTCGCTGGGGCAGCTGTGGGAGCAGCGGTTGGTGCCGCAGTTCCACAGGCTGCGAGGATCATGCTCGCAAACAGTGCGAGCAGTGCGATGACTCCTTTGTTCCGCATACTGATACGATCTCCTTCGTGATAATCTTGCCGCACATAGCGCCCAAACAGAGAGGGTTGGCAACTCAAGCGTAACGTGGGTTGGTATGCCATCCCCCTACACATGGTATCGGGGACAGCCCACAGCGCATACCCTTGAGTACCCCCAATTACCCCCTTTGCCCCCCTACATGGCATAGGGGATTTCCCCTAGCATGTTGGATCAGTGGGCGGCAAGGACGTCGTCGATCAGTTCGCGCAGCGCGGCAGCATCGAGATCTTTCTTATCGAGGAAGGCTACTGCCCCAGCAGCCAAGCTCTGGCGGTGGAACTCGCGATCGGGGTAGGCGCTAAAAAGCACCATCCGCACAGTGGGAGCATAGGCGTGAACCTGGCGGGCACAGTCGATCCCATTCTCATCGCCGAGCACCACGTCAATTAGGGCCAGGCATGGTCCCGTCTCACGCACCACCTGCAGGGCAGTACCGGTATCCTCAGCCTCATAGACCGCGACGGAGGGGTAGGCTTTGCTGACCATCCGGCGGAGCTGGGTGCGGTAGCGAACATTATCGTCAACAATGAGGAGACTCTGGCGTCCAGAGCGTTCAACCTCACGCAGGGCAACCGGTACGCTGGCAGTACGCCCAAGGAGGGTGGGGTGTTGGCGGATGTAACTCACTGCCTCCAGACGGCTCTGCACGCCCAGATGGCGGTAGAGGCGGGTGAGATGGTTCTCCACCGTCTTCACGCTCAGGCCGGTGTAGCGGGCAATGGCATGGTTATCGAGGCCCTTCTGCAGATAGGCCAACAGTTCGCGCTGACGCTCAGTCAGGTTCAGGGGGAGATCCTCGTGGAGACGAATCAGCTTATCGACGAGTGGACTGCAGATCCAGCGCTCACCGGCTAATACTCGCTGCACGGCCAGCCGCAGATCGCTGAGGGGCTGATCCTTCAGATGGTAGCCGTTGACCCCGGCACCCAGCAGACCCTGGACGTAGATATCATCGTCGTAGGCACTCACGACGAGAATCTTGAGCATCGGGTAGCGTGCGCGGATGTGGCCAATATCACCGATCGGCTCGAAGCTGGGCATGGTCACATCGATGAGCAGCGCATCTGGATTGTGGGTGGCCAGCGCAGCCAGGAGCGCCGAGCCATCACCTACCTCCGCCACAATCGTGATCCCGGTGAGCTCGGCGAGAGCATTGGCGATGCCGGCGCGTACGACAGCATGGTCATCAGCAAGAATAAGCCGTGCGTTGCGCATAGAAGCACCTTGTATCAACGCTCCAGGAGTTCGAGCGAGCTGAACTGCACCCCAAGCGTACGCCGATCGTTCTGGCGCGAGTCCTCAGTAGCCGGCACCCACGCCTCACTGCTAAGATAGAGGAGCAGTGTACCACTAGGGAGCGGGGGGAGGAGCGCCGGATCGAGGCGCAGGCGGTAACTGGTGGGCTCTGCCTCCAGGGTGAAGCAGCGTAGATCCCGTGGAACACCGCTCGTCGCCGGCCAGAGGGCATCCTCGGGGAGTGCACGCAGGCAGACCTGGGCCGAACCGAGGTGTGCTGGACGTCGTCCACCCGCCAGTTCGATGCGCAACTCCTGCGGGCCAATTCCGCTGGGCCAGGGCAGACGCAGGATCGCGTCGCCGTTGCTCCAGGCGTAGCTACTGCCATCGGCACGCGGCTCAGGTCGGTAGAAGCCAACAACCTGGGCGGCGAAGCTGGTGGGGGTGATGGGCAGTGGTGTAGTAGCGACAAGGTCGGTGGTGATCGGCTCCAGCCGGTAGATGGTGAAGGGCAGCGTGAGGCGTGCAACGTTGCGCGGCTTCTGATCAACGAGCTGTTCAAACTCGGGCAGGTCAAACATGAACTCGCCCACCGGCTGCAGGGTGAAGCCTGGCAGGGCAAAGCTGCCACCAGACGCACTGAGCAGCATGTAGACCTCGTGGCCCTGGTCGCCCATGCGCCGCACCGCAGCAGCCAGATCATCGGCATACTTCCCGGGCTGGGTACTCTTCACCGCAAAGGCGTCCAGGCCATAGATAAAGCGGAGCGGTGTCGCGATGAGATCGGGGACGTCTCGCGCTTCGGCGTAGATAGGTGCCCCACCACGCATGAGCAGGATGTCACGGCCGGGCGTGAAGCGTGACGCCAGGGTTTCTAACTGGGCGAGGGCCCCCGCGTACTCGCTGTGGGCGATGATGGGACGGTTCGTTACCAGGTAGAAGCTCACCAGGAGGAGGCTACAGCCAACCGCCAAGGCCAGGCGAAGCCGCGACCAGAACGCTCGCCCACGCCCCTGGCCCGCCATGGCTACTAGGGCATAGCCTACCCCCAGACTAAAGGCGGGGTAGGCAATCGGCACGAAGCGGCGCAGAATGTAGATGTAGTGCTGATCAGCTGTACCGTAGGTCTGGCGCAGGAAGAAGAGCGTACCGACGAGGGCGACAGCGAGAAAGAGCCACGAACCAGTATGTAGTCCGCGGCGCCACCAGAGGGCATAGCCAACCACGCCCAAGATGATGCCGAGGGGTGAGAGGTACCAGCCTACGCGCACCATACTGGCCAACGGAATGAGGTACTTCGGGTTGATCGGCGCAGGTGTCGAGGTGAGCGTAGCAGGATCGACTCGCAGCCGTTCCCACCAACTCATCGTGGCATACTCGGCATACCAGAGTTGCGTTGGGAGCCTGATGGGTGCTCCTACAAAGCCCTGGAGCCGTAACCAGTTGAGGGTCTGGTTGCTGAATGGTCCAGTCCAGGGGCCACGTTCAGCCCGCAACGCTGCACGTTGGCTGCTCGTCTCCTCCAGGTTTGCCTCTACAGCCCAGCTTGGGGCCGCGGTGAGGATCACCCCGGCCTGATTACGCGCCTCCTCGGGGCTCATTCGTCCCGAGCGCACATCGGCCGCAACGAGGGCAGGGTCACGCTCGAGGGGGTCGCTCCAGCCACCACGGGTGTTGAAGAGCAGATCGGCATCGAGCATGGCTGGGCGCACCAGGTAGCCGTAGCCACCCAGGAGGAGGAGTGCCACCATCACGATCGTCAGCAGGGGGCCACGCCGCGCTCTGAGCCAAGCTTCAAAGCGCTGAAGCGGTGCGGGATGGGTGCGCAGCAGGAGGAGCGCTACGAGCAGCAGCAGGAGCAGGCCAAGCTCACCCGCGAGCCTGGCCCACGCCCCCAGTTCGAGATCACCCGGTAGGTTGAGGGGCCGCACCAGAGCACTGCGCGCACTCGTGAGGAAGGTCTCGCGCACAGCGGGGCTCAGGAAGGGAAGACTGAGGAGGGCAATCAGCGCATAGTCGCGCAGCAGACGCTCGTGGGCGGTATCGAAGAAGTAGGCGCGGGCGATCAGGCTGATATGCAGTGCGGCGTGGATGAGCATCGCACCCAGCCCGAAGAGCAGGGCCGTATGGCTACGCTGCCAGCGTCGCGTGAGCCAGATGTAGAGCAGATAGACGAGCAGTGGACCGAGGAGGAAGAAGTCGATGCGGGCCAGGGCTACCTGGCCAATGGCAACACCGGCGAGCAGCGCCGCCCCCAGATAGTTCCCCTGCTGCTGCGTGCGGTCACCCTCCTCAGGGGAGGCAAAAGCGCGGGCAAAAAAGTAGAGCCCGGCCCAGATCAGGAACTGGGCTGTGGTCTCAGCCGTCGAGTAGCGGGCGAACCAGATCTGCACCCCGTTGAGGGCGAGACAGCCCATGGCAAGGAGGCCAACCCAGGGCCCAACCAGGCGGCGCCCGAGCATCCCCACGCTCCAGACGCCCAACAGTGCGAGGAGCCCTGGTGCAAAGAGGCCGAAGTGGGGCCCACCGATAGCGGCGAGGAGGGCAATCCAGGCCGGCAGGAGATGGAGTCCCTGTGGAACAATACGGCCGGTGCTCAGCTCGCCCTCGGAGACGAAGAAGCCAGCAGCGCGCAATCGACTGGCAATGTAGCGATCGCGCGCCTGGCTAATCGTGTAGTTGGTGATCGCCTGACGCGCCGGAGCGGAGATCATCTCATCACTACTCTGGGCATCCTGGCCCCAACTCGCCAGCACCGGGTCAGCCTGAACCAGCGAGCCAGTACGAGCGATAGCGAGCCCACTACTCGCATAGACCCCCGCATCACGCACGCCGAGCAGGGTCTCGAAGGGGCGGGCGTAGAGCCACAGCGCCACAAGGAGCACACCAGCATAGCCGAGCCACTCCCAGGTCCGCACCTTGCTGGCCGGTGGGGGGCGCTGCGCACGGGGAATGACGAGCAGGAGGAGCACCACGATCAAGGTGAGGCCCAGCTGCAACCAGATCGTGAAGAGACCAGAGGCTGCGAGGAGGAGAGCCAGCCAGCCAGCCCAGAGGGCGCTGATCACCACCCGTTCAAAATGGCGCTCAAGAGTATCTGCGGACACGCCGATCGAGCGGCTCAGCGCCCAACCGGGTAGGTAGAGTAAGAGCAGGAGGAGCAGGATCGCCGGCAGCAGAGACACGAAACTTACCTTGTGGTGTTACACCGCTTCCGGTGGGGGGTTGGGAGCCTGATCGCCAGACGTATGCACCTGGTCGAATACAGGCTTCATCTGTACTGCCTTCCAGACACTCGTACAGTAGCCAACGACAATCTCATGCACAGCCTGTTTCAGATCGGTGCTGCCATCGGGTTGCTCCTCAAGGAGCCAGTTCAGCTCCACACACAGCTGTTCACAGTGCGTCAGGAGATGTTTCACGAGAAGTTGCAACTGGTCAGGAGAAAGCGACAGCAACCACTGCTGGAGGTGTGCCTCACTCCCTAGGTCGCGCTCCACCCAGGCCCGAAAACGTGGTGCTAGTGCCTGAGTTACCACTTCTCGCTGGAGCCAAGGAGGCCGCAACCAGGCCGGTAGCAGGCTAGTGGGAGGCGGAAGGGCGGTACCCTCCCGTGCTGCTTGTTCTGCTGCAGCCTTCCGGTTCTTGAAGTAGCTCCAGCCGGCCAAGCCACCGCCGACCACCCCCACGGTCAATACTACAGGCGGCGCAGCGAGAGCTGCCGCAACCGCTAATACCCCCTGGGTGGTTGCCGTCAACACCAGAGCTCCACCAGCGGCGGCAGCAGCCGTTACGCCCCAGGTCTGTACCGGCTCTGGCTGCTGTTTCCCTAGTTCGATCAAGCGACTGATACGCTCACGACCCTTCGCTTGTAATTCGCTTAGAGGATCCATGGATAAGCTACCCTTCAGGTATGGTTCAATTTCGGCTACGCCAGCTCGACACTCTGGCGGTACTACGGCTAGGTCGGGGGCTTTTGCGGCGGGCTTCGCCCTCTACCCTTCCAGTCAGCTGATCCAGATACTGAATCCGTTCGCCATAGAATCACGTAGCCTCATTGTACGTCGCCTTGACCATTTTTGCCATCCGGCACTTGACCCAAACGGGGGATAATATGAGTGGACAACCGATCTTCATCATCGTGGGTGAACCATGATCTTCTACTGTGATAGTTTTGTGCTCCCCCTGCCACCCGAGCACCGCTTTCCGATGGCCAAGTATGCGCTCCTGCGTGAGCGAGTTGTTGCGGCGGGTCTCGTACCGCCTAGCGGGCTGCGTATCCCCGAGGCTGCCAGTGATAGCGAGTTGCTACGCGCCCACACCCCGGACTATGTTGCGCGGGTGAAGTTCGGTCAACTCAGCCCACAGGAGCAACGCCGCATCGGCTTTCCCTGGTCACCACAGATGGTCGAGCGCTCGCGCCGCTCGGCGGGGGCGACGATTGCTGCCTGTAGGCTTGCCCTGAAGCATGGGGTTGGGGTGAACCTGGCCGGTGGTACCCACCACGCCTTCGCTGACTACGGCTCGGGCTACTGCATCTTCAACGATGCTGCCGTCGCCGCACGGGCGCTGCAGGCCGAAGGGCGTGCCCAGCGCATCGTCATTCTCGACTGTGATGTGCATCAGGGTGATGGTACCGCGGCGATCCTTGCCGCAGACGAGAGCATCTTCACCTTCTCGATCCACGGGGCGAAGAACTTTCCCTTTCGCAAGCAGCGCTCCGATCTCGATATCGAACTGCCCGACGGAACCGGTGACGATGCCTACCTCGACACCCTCGAGGAGGGCGTGCGACGTGCGCTGAGTACATCCCGGGGCACCCTGGCGATCTACCTGGCTGGCGCCGACCCCTACTTCGATGACCGCCTTGGTCGCCTGGCCCTGACCAAGGCTGGCCTAGCTGAGCGCGACCGTCTGATCTTCCACTACTGCCGTGCTGCTGGGCTCCCCGTTGCCGTGGTGATGGCTGGCGGCTACGCTCGGAAGATCGTTGATACGGTGGACATCCATCTACAGACGGTGGCTACCGCACTGCAAGGGTGAACGGGAGAGAGGTAACCTCTGGTACAATGAAGTCGTAGCATGAAACACCGACCTGTAGCTGATCGTAGCATGTGCAGGGCGGCAGTGGTGTGTTCCCCTTGCTTCTTCAGGAGTCTCGCCTGTGCAGGCTTACCCAACCCGACGCCCCCCTGCGCTAATCCGCGCCATCGGCTACCTTGGCGGTCAGCGCCGCAGTGCGGTCATTGCCTACAGCGCCCTTCTGGTCGCGACCCTTGCGCAACTCGCCGTTCCCATCCTGGTACAGAATATCATCGATACGATAACCCAGGCTGGTACCCGCCCTCTGGCGGATGCTGAACGGCTGATCTTCAGCGCCACCGGTCTGATCCTGCTCTTTGCACTGCTACGAGGGGGCTTCTCCTTCCTCCAGTCCTTCATGTCGGAGACGACCTCGCAGGGGTTAGCCTTCGATCTCCGCAACGCGATCTTTGCGAAGATCCAGCGCCTCTCCTTTAGCTACTACGATCAAAACCAGACCGGTCAACTCATGATCCGGGCCACCGATGATGTGGAACGTCTGCGTACCTTCATCGCGCAGGGGTTGGTTCTGGCCACCTCGTCACTCCTGCTGCTCGGTGGGGCCCTGCTCGTCCTCGCACTCACCAATCTGCAGTTGACCCTCGTGGTGCTGCCACTCCTCCCCGTCGCTCTGCTGCTCTTCATGCTCTTCGGGGCCCTGAGCCAGCCCCTCTTCATGACCTTACAGGCCAGACTTTCGCAGCTCAACAACATTCTGCAGGAGAATCTGGCGGGGCTTAAAGTAGTCAAGGCCTTCGCCCGCGAAACCTACGAAGAGCAACGCTTCGATGTCGCGGCTACCGACCTGATGGAGCAACAGCTCAAGGTGAGCCGGGTCTTTTCGTTCCTCTTTCCGGTCGTCTTCCTGGTGGCACAGCTCGGGCAGGCCGCGATCCTCTACTTTGGCGGGGTGCAGATCCTTGAGGGAACCCTCGATCTGGGCGCTTACCAGCAGTTTAGCCTCTACCTGATCTATATCTTCTTTCCCCTGGGCCAGTTGGGCTTCATCATCTCGTTGATGGCCCAGGCTGCCGCTTCGGCGAAACGGATCTTTGAGGTTCTGGACGCCGAAAGTGAGATTCGTGATCGCCCCGATGCGCTGCCCCTCCCACCAATGACCGGCAAGGTGGAGTTTCGCAATGTGACCTTTCGCTACCTCGGCGGGGGCGAACCGGTGTTGCGCGGGGTCAGCTTTACCATCGAGCCTGGGCAGACAGTGGCCCTGTTGGGTGCGACTGGGAGCGGGAAGACGAGTATTATCAACCTGCTCCCGCGCTTTTACGATCCGGTTGAGGGTGCCGTGCTGATCGACGATCATGATCTGCGCTCGGTGACCATCGATAGCCTGCGTTCACAGATCGGCATTGTCCTCCAGGAGACGAACCTCTTCAGTGGGACGATTCGTGACAATATTGCCTTTGGGCGCCCCGATGCGACTGACACGGAGATTGAGGAGGCAGCACGGGCCGCTGCAGCTCACGATTTTATCACGGCCTTTCCTGAAGGGTATGCCACCAGGGTGGGTGAGCGTGGCGTTACCCTCTCGGGCGGCCAAAAGCAGCGTGTGGCCATTGCCCGGGCGCTCCTGCTCAACCCGCGCCTCCTTATTCTCGATGACTCAACGAGCAGCGTCGATCTCCAGACTGAAGCGCAGATCCAGCGCGCACTCGATAGTCTGCTGCGCGGACGCACAAGCTTTGTCATCGCCCAGCGGCTCACCACGGTGCGTAACGCCGACCTGATCCTCGTCCTTGATAAAGGGGATGTGGTGGCTCGTGGTACCCATGCCGAGTTGATGGAGCACAGCCCAATCTACGCCGAGATCTACTCCTCACAGCTGGTCGATAGCGAGAAGCATTGAGCAGGCGCTATCCGCCACAGTGACACCTACGCCACATCCCCCTACCTACATACGCAAAGGATGATCCCCATATGATGGGAGGCCCCGGCGGTCCAGGCCGCATGCTGAGCGAGGAGGTTCAGAAGCCGAAGGATGTTGCGACAACCCTGCGACGCTTCTGGACCTACTTCCAACCCTGGTGGTACGCCGTCGCTCTGACGGTGGTGATGATCGTGGTCTCAACCCTGATGCAGGTGGCCACAGCGCCACTGACTGGTCAGGTGGTCGACTGCTACCTGTTGCCCCGGACGGACACCTGCTGGTACGAGCCGATCGTTGCTGGTAGCGTGGTCAGTGGCCTGGGTGGCCTGGTGCTGCTGGTTATTCTCTTCTTTGTCGCCGGTGCGCTGCTCCAGGGCCTGGCCTTCTTCAGCATGAACTGGGCTGGTCAGCGTGCCCTGCGGCGTATCCGTGAGGATACGTTCGCCCAGATCCATCGCCTCTCACTTGGCTACTATGCACGCAATGAGGCCGGGAATGTGATGAGCCGGATCACGAGCGATACCGATACGATTCAGCAGGCTCTGGGCTTCGCCCTGCTCAGTCTGGTGAGTGGGCTACTGCAACTGCTGATCACGGCCGCACTGATGCTGGCAACCGCTCCGATCTATGCGCTGATCAGCCTGAGTGTGACACCGATCATGATTCTGGCTACCCTCTACTTCTCCAATCAGGCTCGCAAAGCCTTCCGCGCTAGTCGCCAGCAGATGGGCAGCGTCAACGCAGGGCTGCAGGAGAGTATCGCCGGCATGCGTGAAGTACAGGCCTTCAATCGTGAGGATGAGACAATTGCTCAGTTTCGTGCGACGAACGCCGCTAACCGCGACGCCAACATTCGTGCCGCGAGCTTCACGAGTGCGCTCAACCCGGTGCTTGATGCCCTCGGTTTTGTGGCGATCGCGATTGTGGTGGTTCTGGGTGGGCTGAGCCTGCTGCGTCAACAGCCCCTGCTTGGCAGCGGAGTGATCTCGCTCGGCACCATCTTTGCCTTCATCCAGTATGTGCAGCGCTTCAATCAGCCCATCCAGCAGATCGCCCTACTCTGGACCAATATCCAGAGCGCGATTGCTGGTGGCGAACGAATCTTTGGTCTGCTCGATCTTGAACCTGAACTGGAAGTTCAACAGCATGCCGTTGAACTTCCACCTATTGTAGGGCGGGTCGTCTTTGATAACGTGCATGCCGAATACCTCCCCGGACGGCCAGTGCTCAAAGGGGTCACATTTACCGCTGAGCCAGGGCAGATGGTGGCGATCGTAGGTCCAACCGGTGCGGGAAAAACGACGATCGTCAATCTGATCCCACGCTTCTACGCTATCTCTGGTGGCAGGGTAACGATTGACGACCACGACGTACGCACCGTCACAGCCCCTAGCTTGCGCCAACAGATCGCCGTGGTGCTGCAGGATCCCTTCCTCTTTGCCGATACGGTGATGAACAACATCCGCTACGGGCGGCTGGAGGCAACGGATGAAGAGGTGCGAGCAATCGCCCAACTGGTCTCCGCCCACGACTTTATTGAACGTCTGCCTTCAGGCTACCAGACGCTGCTTGGTGAGCGGGGGAGTGGGCTCAGCCAGGGTCAGCGCCAACTGATCGCGATCGCACGCGCAGCCCTAGCAGACCCGCGCATCCTCATCCTCGATGAGGCCACCAGTAGCGTGGATACGCGCACTGAACGGCTGATCCAGCGCGCCTTCGACTACCTGCTCGCCGGGCGCACGAGCTTCGTGATCGCCCATCGCCTCAGCACCATTCGGAACGCCGATCTGGTGCTGATGGTGCAGGATGGCCAGATCACCGAACGGGGCACCCACGATCAACTCCTCGCCATGCGTGGTGCCTATTACAACCTCTACATGAGCCAGTTTAGCCAGACCACCACCGGCGAACCCACTGCCGCTTGAGGTAGCAGAACCTATGTACCTGCAATGAGTTGCCGGAGTTGGTTCCAGAGCGCCATGACGAACTCCGGCAGTCGGGTAAAGAAACTGGCATCGAAGAACGCAATCAGGCCGATGCTGACGGTCAGCGCTAACAGGATTGCAACGAGTGGGATAAGCCAGCGCGGTAAACTACGCGGTACTGGCCGACCGCCGAGGGCCGGGAGCGGGGTAACCGCCTCGTTGAACCCCTGGGCACGCATTGCCTCGATAACCATGTTGGCATCGAGACCAAGGTATTCGGCATAGCGTTTAATGAGCGGCACGGTAGTCGGTCCACGCGGTAGGAGCGAGAACTTGCCATCCTCCATGGCCTGAAGATAGTACATGCGGATCTTGAGCTCGTTCTCTATGTGCACCAGAGTCAAATGGCGGCGCAGCCGCTCCGCACGGAGCTGTGCACTAATACTACCCTCGCTACTACCGAGATCAGGGCTAAGGGGGGATTGAGGGGTGGCTGCTGGCAGTGGCATGCGGAGTAGTGCCTGCTCCTCCGCCTCATCCATGAAGACCGCCTCTTGCGCATCGTCAGACTGCGGTCGCTGCCCCTGCCGACGTCTGGAGATGGGCTCGAGTTTTCTGGTTGTGGGCTGGAATCTTGGACCAGGGTTGAAATCGGGCTGCGCTGCTCCTGTTTCAGTCGACTCCGGGCTGGTCAGTTGGCCCAGGTCGAGCGGAATAATCGGCTCCGACGACGGGAGCGGGCTCAAGTCGAGCGGACTAACCGGCTCCGACGACGGGAGCGGGCTCAGGTCGAGCGGACTAACCGGCTCCGACGACGGGAGCGGGCTCAGGTCGAGCGGACTAACCGGCTCTGGCGTGAGTAAAGGATCTAATGCGAGCGGATCGACCGATGAGATCCGCGTTGAAATTTGGAACTGCATGCGCAGGCGTGCTAGCAACTCGGCTGAGCGGTAGGGCTTGGCGATATAGTCACTCGCCCCGAGGTCAAGGGCACGAACTACCTCTTCCTCAAGGGAGAGTCTACTCAAGACCATGACCGGCTTGGTGTCTACCAGCCGTGGCAGGAGATCCCAGCCCTTCCCATGCTCGACCTGTAGCTCCAGGATGACGAGATCAGGCTGAAAGAGTGCGACAAGCTCTTCACCATGAGCCAGAGTAGTGCTAGTCTTGACCTGGTAGCCAGCCTGCTCAAGCTGAATGCTTAAGCGGGTCGCCAGGGCGACATCATCGTCTATAATAAGGATAGAGCTCAAGCCGTTGCTCCTCGCGCAACCGGGACACAGTTAAGCCGACCAGTGAGAACTTCCCGTCACTGATGTGCCTATTATACCACTATGCTAAACCTCTACGATCTGCTTGTCGTCGGCGCCGGCCACGCCGGGTGTGAAGCTGCGGCTGCGGCGGCGCGTATGGGTTGCCGCACCCTCCTACTCACCATCGATCTCGACAAACTGGCTCATCTCTCGTGCAACCCCAGCATGGGTGGGCCAGCCAAGGGTCACCTCATTCGTGAGATCGATGCGATGGGCGGGCTAATTGCCCGCATCACCGATCGTACCGCCATCCAGATCCGCATGCTGAACGAGAGTAAGGGGCCAGCGGTGCAGTCGCTGCGCGCCCAGTGCGATAAACGCCTCTATGCCCAGTTGATGAAGGAGGAGTTAGAGGCACTTCCTAACCTCGATCTCCGTCAGGCGATGGTTGAGCGCATTCTGCCACCAGCTGACTCTGGCTCCTTCACCGTCGTCACCCATACCGGCTGGATCTACCACGCCCGTGCGCTTGTCCTGACGACGGGCACCTTCCTCCGTGGACGGGCAGTGACCGGCCAGGCGGTTTGGGGCGCTGGACGGGCCGGTGAAGCGCCAGCGGTCGCCCTGGGCGAGGATCTTGCCGCACTCGGTTTTCCGCTCGTACGCTTGAAGACCGGGACACCGCCAAGGATCCACGCCCGTAGTATCGATTTCCAACAAACCGAGGTACAACACGGAAGCCCGACCCCCCTCGCTTTTGGCCACTACTATGATCAGGATGAGGCAACACGACCACCTGCCTACCAGGGGCCACCGGCCCAGGTCTACCCCCATCCAACCCTCCATGGATGGCGTCCTCAACTCCCCTGCTACCAGGTGCATACCACCTCAGCGTTTCACGACCTGATCCGTGCCAACCTCGATCGGGCTCCGCTCTTTAGCGGCCTGATCGAGGGTGTTGGGCCGCGCTACTGTCCGAGCATCGAGGACAAGATTGTCCGCTTTGCCGATAAGGAGCGTCATAGCCTCTTCCTTGAGCCGGAGGGCTGGTCGACGCATGAGGTCTATGTCCAGGGTTGTAATACCTCACTACCCGAGGATGTGCAGTGGGCGATGTTGCGAACCATCCCCGCTCTGCGCCATGTCGAGCTCATGCGCGCCGGTTATGCCATCGAGTATGATGCCGTGGCGAGCGGTGAGGTGGGTGCCGATCTGCAGGCGCGACGCATGCCTGGTCTCTTCCTCGCCGGTCAGATCAATGGGACGACCGGGTACGAAGAGGCTGCTGCCCAGGGGCTAATGGCCGGCATCAATGCAGTTCACTACGTATGTGGGCTACCAGGCGTCATCCTCGGGCGGGATCAGGCCTACATCGGCGTGTTGATTGATGATCTCGTCACCAAGGAGATCCGTGAGCCCTACCGCATGTTTACTAGCCGTGCGGAGCACCGTCTGCTCCTACGCGGTGATAACGCCGATCTCCGCCTGACCCCTCTTGCGCATCGACTAGGCCTTGTTGATGCGGCTCGCGCTGCCGCCGTTGAGCGGCGGAGAGAGGCTGCAGCAACGCTGCGAGCCTCCCTTGAGGCACGAAAAGTCTTCCCCTCGACGGAGGTCAACACGAGCCTGGAGCGGGCTGGGGTTGCCACCCTGAGCCGACCAGTGAGCGCTGCCGAGCTCCTCTCCCGCCCCGAGGTGCGCTACCAGCAGCTACAAGCGCCCCTCGCGCTCCCTATCGTGCCCGCCGAGCTCGCTGAACTCGTCGAGGTTGAGTGCAAGTATGGTGGCTACATCGTCCGTCAGCAGCGGGAGGTGGCGCGCCTGCGCAAAATGGAAGAGCGCCCCATTCCGCATGACTTTGATTATGAGCAACTGTCTGGGCTACGCAATGAAGCGCGCCAACAGCTCAGACGTTTTCGCCCGGCCACCCTTGGTCAGGCCGGGCGGTTGGCCGGAATCAACCCCGCCGATCTGGCGATCCTCCTCTTTGCGCTCGAACGACGGCAGAGTGGTCGGTAGGGTGATGTATAATCGATACCAGGCCTGGTTCAAACCAGCTTAACACTCTTCCGGGAGGTGTGGAGGGCTTCGCCCTCCACAAAAAACCCCAACCCAGCTTTGGTACCGCCAGACTGTAAAGTCGGCACAGCCGAAACCGAACCATCCCTTAGCTACTACAAATCAACCAACTACTGAGGAGCCCCCCTAGCGATGCCCAGGCGTAGCGACATTCATACCATTCTTATCATCGGCTCGGGCCCAATTGTGATTGGCCAGGCCTGTGAGTTTGACTACTCCGGTGCCCAGGCCTGCAAGGCTCTGCGTGAAGAGGGCTACCGAGTCGTTCTGGTCAACTCCAACCCCGCAACGATCATGACCGATCCGATCATGGCCGATGCGACCTATATCGAACCGCTGACCGTCCCGGCCCTTGAGCGTATCATCGCTAAAGAGCGCCCTGATGCACTACTGCCAACGGTGGGTGGTCAGACTGCCCTCAACCTCGCCGTTGCGCTCCATGAGGCTGGAGTACTGAGCACCTATGGCGTTACCCTAATTGGAGCCTCGGTTGAGGCGGTGCGCATTGCCGAGGATCGCCAGCTTTTCAAGGATAAGATGCTCGAGATCGGCCTCCAGGTGCCGCGCTCGGGTACGGCGCGTACCATCGACGAAGCCCTCGCGATCGTTGCGCAGACCGGCTTCCCCGCGATCATTCGCCCCTCCTTCACCCTCGGCGGTGCTGGTGGTGGCATCGCCTACAACATGGAGGAGTTTAAGACGATTGTCGAGCGTGGCCTCGATGCCTCTCCGGTTACCCAGGTCCTGGTTGAGGAGAGTGTGTTGGGTTGGAAAGAGTTTGAGCTCGAGGTCATGCGCGACCGCGCAGATAATGGGGTCATTATCTGCTCGATCGAAAATATCGATCCCATGGGGGTCCACACCGGTGACTCGATCACCGTCGCCCCCGCCATGACCTTGACCGATCGCGAATACCAGCAGCTACGCGACCAAGCCTTGGCTGTGCTGCGTGCTGTTGGAGTCGAGACTGGTGGCTCAAATGTGCAGTTTGCCGTCAGCCCTCATGATGGCCGGATCTACGTTATCGAGATGAATCCACGGGTCTCGCGCTCGTCGGCCCTTGCCTCGAAGGCGACGGGCTTCCCGATTGCGAAGATCGCGGCGAAGCTCGCCGTGGGCTATACCCTCGACGAACTGCCGAACGACATCACCCGCGAGACGCCGGCGAGCTTTGAGCCAACCCTCGACTATGTCGTGGTCAAAATTCCGCGCTGGACTTTCGAGAAGTTCCCCCTGGCTGATCCGACCCTGACAACATCAATGAAGTCGGTGGGCGAGGTGATGGCCATCGGGCGAACCTTCCCCGAAGCCTTTCAGAAGGCATGGCGCTCCCTTGAACAGGGGCGTATGGGCTGGGGCGCCGATGGTAAGGATCAGATCAACCCCGAGCGGCTGCGCGAGCGGTTGATCACCCCAAACCCCGACCGGCTCTTCTACGTGCGCTACGCCCTGCAGAGCGGGATGAGCCCGGCGCAGATCAACGCCCTGACCCGCATCGATCCCTGGTTCCTCGAGCAACTTGAGCAGATCGTCAATCTTGAGGGGCGCCTACGAGCTTTTGAACTCGCCACAGTGCCCGCTGATCTGCTGCGCCAAGCCAAGCGGATGGGCTTCTCTGATGCGCAACTCGCCTTCTTGCTGCGCGTGCCGAACGGGGGCAAGCGCCCGGAGCTACTGGTGCGTGCCCGACGTCAGGCCCTGGGAATTACCCCAACGTTCCATCGTGTTGACACCTGTGCCGCCGAGTTCCCGGCCTTTACGCCCTACCTCTACTCGAGCTATGAGAGTGAGGATGAGGCGGAGCCCACCAAGCGTACTAAGGTGCTCATTCTTGGCTCAGGGCCAAACCGGATTGGCCAGGGGATCGAGTTTGACTACTGCTGTGTCCATGCGGTCTTTGGGTTGCGTGCCATGGGCTACGAGACGATCATGGTCAACTGCAACCCGGAGACCGTCTCTACCGACTACGATACCGCCGACCGGCTCTACTTCGAGCCGTTGACCCTTGAAGATGTACTCAATGTGGTGGATCGTGAGCGCCCTGATGGGGTGCTGATCCAGTTTGGTGGCCAGACTCCCCTGAAGTTGGCGCGGGCGCTAGAGGAGATGGGAGTGCCGATCTGGGGTACTCCCCCCGATGCGATCGACCTCGCCGAAGATCGTGACCGTTTCGGTGCACTCCTCGACCGCTTGGGTATTCCTGCCCCAACCCACGGCAGTGCGACCTCGTGGGAAGAGGCCCACCGCGTGGCCACAGCAATTGGCTACCCCGTAGTGGTGCGCCCCTCCTACGTCCTTGGCGGGCGGGCAATGGCGATCGTCTACGACGACGAGACCCTTGAGCGTTACATGCGCGAGGCGGTCGATGCGTCGCCCGAACACCCTGTCCTGATCGATCGGTTCCTCGAAGACGCCTTTGAGATGGACGTCGACTGCGTGTCCGATGGGCAGGAAGTGGTTATTGCAGGGATCATGGAGCAGATCGAGTTGGCCGGTGTGCACTCCGGCGATAGTGCCTGTGTCATCCCAACCTACATGGTCGCCCCTGAGCATGTGGCCACGATGCGGGAGTACACCATCCGTCTGGCGAAGCATCTGGGTGTCGTTGGCCTGATGAACATCCAGTACGCGATGAAGGATGGTGTCGTCTACGTGCTCGAGGCGAACCCACGCGCTTCACGCACCATCCCCTTTGTCGCCAAAGCCACTGGTGTCCCCTGGGCACAGATTGCGGCTCAATGTGCGGCTGGGCGCCCGCTCGCGGCGTGGCACACCCAGATCGAGCGCGGTGCAGCACTCCTTGACCCGGCGTTTCGTGGGGCTCAGCGCTACCATGTCAAAGAGGTGGTGCTGCCCTGGGCACGCTTCAGTGGTGTCGATACGCTGCTGGGGCCCGAGATGCGTTCGACGGGCGAGGCCATGGGCAGTGGGGCGAGTTTCGGGGAGGCGTTTGCAAAAGCGCAACTCGGCTGCGGCCAGAATCTACCGCTCGGTGGCAACGCTTTTCTCAGCGTAAACGACCGGGATAAGGCGAGCCTGCTGCCCATTGCCCGCGACCTGGCGGCCCTCGGTTTCAACCTCCTGGCCACGAGTGGTACGGCCCTCTACCTGCAAGATCAAGGTCTAGAGGTCACCTCAGTCTATAAGGTCAATGAGGGGCGACCGAATGTCGTCGACTACATCAAAAATAACCAACTGGCGCTCGTCATCAATACACCCTTTGGAAAGGCGAGCTTCTTCGACGAAGTGGCGATTCGCCGTGCGGCGATTGTCTATGGTGTGCCGATGCTCACGACCCTCTCGGGTGCTGCAGCCGCAGTAGAGGCCATCCGTGCACTGCGCGACGGTGTCTGGACGGTGCAGAGCCTCCAGGAGCGGGCCGCGTAGCAGCGCGGGCGTGGAGGGGGGTGAGCCCCTCCACGCCCGCGTGACCAGAACCTGCCGCAGTGCTGCTCCCTACTCGGCTACGTTGCGCAGCACCCCAATCCGCTCGATCTCGCACTCCATCACATCGCCGGACTTCAGCCAGCGCTGTGGCGTCATACCCATGCCAACACCACTGGGCGTCCCGGTCGTAATGATATCGCCGGGCTCCAGCGTTACCCCACTGCTGAAGGTGGCAATACTGGTAGGAATATCAAAGATCATGTCGCCAGTGTGCGAATCCTGCACGGTCTCACCATTCAGGTGGAGCTGGATGCGCAGCGCGTGGGGATCGGGGATCTCATCAGCCGTAACAATCCAGGGACCCATCGGTGCCGAGCCATCAAAGCTCTTACTAAAGAAGAACTGCTGATGGCGGGTCTGCAGGTCACGCGCCGAGACATCGTTGAGGATCGTGTAGCCAAAGACGTAGGTGAGGGCCTCTTCCTTGGCGACGTTGCGCGCCTGGCGTCCGATCACCAGTGCCAGTTCAACCTCCCAGTCACGCTCTGATGAGAGCTCTGGCATCAGCGGTACGCTTCCACCCGGGTGGTTCACCGCTGTCGGTGCTTTGCTAAAGAAGACCGGATATTCGGGCAACTTCTCGGGTAACCCCTTTGCTCGCAGCGACTCGATAGCGTGGGCAGCGTAGTTCATGCCCAGGCAGATAATATTCTTACGCGGGCGCGGAATGGGCGCCAGCAGCGTTACGGCCTCCAGAGGAGTGGCACTCTCCGCCTGAGCCAACAACTCACGTGCTTGATCGAGCAGCCCTGGGCCGCCCGCAATGAGATCCAGCATGGTTGGAGCGAGCACGCTCAAATCGACCACTCCATCACTACGCACAGCGCCAATGCGCTCCACTCCATTGTGGTGATAGGTCACCAGCTTCATACGCTTCCTTTCTGCTGTGTAGCCACGAACGCTCTATGGTACCACATGCTTTCACTGGGTGTGCACCTACACTATCGGCAACAGCTTGCCAGGGTTGAGGAGTGCACACGGGTCGAGCCAGGCTTTGATGCGCCGCTGGGCAGCAAGGGCCGTCGCGCCAAGGGCCTGCTCCATGAATGGACGTTTCAAGGTACCGATGCCATGCTCACCCGAAAGGGTGCCACCAACGGCGAGCGCTGCGGCAAAGACCGCTTCAGCACAGGGCCAGAGGCGGGCTACCTCACTAGGATCGGCCGGATCGAAGAGGATGTTGGGGTGGAGGTTGCCATCACCGGCGTGGCCAAAGACCACAATTGGCAGTTGGTGCTCACGTGAGATAGCTTTGATCTGGGCAACACAGCTGGCGATACGTGAGATGGGGACAGCGATATCCTCGCCGAGCCGGGCAGGGCGAATACGGGTCAGGGCGATCGAGACGGAGCGCCTGGCCTGCCAGAGGCGCGCCTCGTCAGCGCTGCTACGTGCAATCTCAACCCGCGTTGCCCCTCCGGCCTGGGCCAAGGCCGCTAGTGCGGTCGTCTCGGCTTCAACCGTCTCGAGGGTACCATCGGCCAGCATCAGGAGCATCGCCCCAATATCGCGGGGCAGCCCTAGGGACAGGTAGCTCTCAACGGCCGCCAGGCAGGCATCGTCCATCAACTCCAGGCCCGCTGGTAGAAGCCCCGCGGCCATGATCCGCTCCACGCAGCTACAGGCGGTCTCGAGATCACGGAAGAGCGCCATGCTCGTACGGCGCGCCGCTGGACGGGGAAGGAGGCGCAGGGTTGCCTCGGTAATGAGGCCCAGGGTCCCCTCAGAGCCAACCATGAGCTGGGCTAGGCTGGTGTCACCCCCCTGACCATTCAGGCCATCGCCCCAACGCACCCTGCTACCATCGGCGAGGATCGCAGTGAGGGCGAGCAGGTAGTCGGCAGTCACCCCATACTTCACACAACGTGGCCCACCGGCGTTACAGGCCAGGTTGCCGCCGATCGTTGAGGCGGTCTGGCTCGAGGGATCGGGTGGGTAGAAGAGCC
>CAIWUD010000064.1 GCA_903915775.1 uncultured Chloroflexota bacterium
ATCAACCTGATCGTCGCCCGCATTCTGCTGCGGGCGGGACGCTACTACCGCTCCATTACCCTCGAGGCTGATGCGCACCACCTGATGACCGATGTCTGGACCTCCGTCGGCGTCGTCCTCGGCGTCATCGCCGTAGTGCTCACCGGCTGGTACCAGCTCGACCCGATGATTGCTATCGCGGTAGCCCTCAACATCATCTGGTCGGGATCACGGCTCCTACGCCGCTCAGCTCTCGGTCTCCTCGACACCGCCCTCTCACCCGCAGACCGGGAACAGGTTGAGGCAATCCTCAACGGCTTCCGCGAGCGCGAGGGGGTCGGCTACCACGCCCTACGCACGCGCCAAGCAGGTTCTCGCTGCTTTGTCTCGGTGCATATTCTCGTCCCGGGGATCTGGACCGTCACACGCGGCCATCTGCTGCTCGAACAGGTCGAAGCTGCATTACGCCACACCCTCCCCGGGAGCACCATCTTCACCCATCTCGAGCCGATCGAGGATCCCCTCTCGTTTGCCGATCAGACCTTGGATCGGGCTGATGATCGTCCGAACGAGGCCCCCCAATAAGCCCGTAACCATCCACTACTCGTCACGCAACGCTGCAGCCGGGCTGGTGCGCCCCATCTTCCACGCCGGGTAGATCCCGGCCAGGAGCGCAGCAGTTAGCGCTACCAGGAGCGCCTGGAGGAAAAGGGTGGGTTCGAGGCTGAGATCGAGACTCCAGCCGAACGAACGCCGGTTGATCACGTAGATGAGCACCAGCCCTAAGGTGAGCCCCAGAGGTGCCGCGAGGAGCCCTGCTGCTAGACCGATCAGGCTGGTCTGGCCGAGCACCAGCCCCCAGAGTTGCACCGGCGTCAGCCCATTCGCCCGCAACATGCCGAGTTCACGCGAGCGCTCGAGCTGCAGTGCCATCAGTGCGCTGAGAATGCCGATGAACGCGATGATCGTTGCCAGCAACTGCAACACCGCCGTAATCGCGAAGGTACGGTCAAAGATGGCCAGCGTACCCTCACGTAGCGCACGATTTGAGCCAATCACCACCTCGGCCCCCTCCGCTGCGCCACGCAAACGGGCGACCAGTCCATCGATATCTGTTCCCGGCGTTGCGTAGAGGGCGAGTGACGAGATTGCCGCATCGTCCCAGGCAGCCCGGTAATCCTCGTAGCGCAGCCGAATCACGCCCCGATCCGAGGTGTAGTCGTAGTAGACCCCGGCAATCGGGAAGTCACGAGGACCTCGATCGGTGCGTAAGGTCAGGGTGTCACCCCGCCCAAGCCCACTGCGAAAGGCTAGCGGCTCCGAGATTAGGATCGCGCCACCATCCCATGCCGCCCAGGTTGCATCGTCACCACCCTCGCGGAAGCGGAGTGCACTGCGCCCCCGCTCCCCTCCTGCATCGACTGCCACGAGCGTCGTGGGGCCAGCAATCGTCTCAACCTGCACACTACGAAAGCGCGTGAGTGTAGCCACCCCCGCCACCGCACCGAGTCTACTCACCAGTTCAGGCTCGAGGGTGGTATCGATGCGGTTCGCCGTGTTGGTTGGTGCCGAAACGTAGACATCCGCAACTAGACTCTGGCTCAGCCAAGCGACAACCGTCTGACGAAAACTCCCCACCATCATCCCAACCCCAATCGTGACGCTGACCGCAACCATCAGTGCGGCTACCGCAACCGCCGTTCGCGAAAGGTGGGCCTCAACATCACGAGCCGCCATGCGCCCAAGCATGCCGAAGATCTTCCCCAACAACGGACGGGCCAGACGCATCATCACCACCGTCAGCAGAGGGGCGAGCAGGGCGGCACCAATCACAATCGCGAAGAGCGCCGTAAAGGCTAGCACCAATCCACCGATCGGCCCCGAACCCCAAGGTAGCCAAAGCAGACCGAGTCCAACTACGATCAACCCCAGACCGGCTCCCGCCAGGATCATGAGCAGGCGGCGCGCCCGATCCTCAACACTCGAACGGCGCAACACTGCTCGCGGCGGTGTTAGCGTTGCCTCAAGGGCCGGAACAGCCGCCGACAGCAGTGTCGCAACGACGCCCAGGGTAAAACCTCTGAAGAGTACGACCGGGTCGATCATCAGGCTACGTACCGTAACCACAAAGTAGAGATCGTTGATCGTCCGTGTTACCAGATTCACCAGTCCACGCCCCAGCAAAACGCCCAGCGCCAGCCCAACCAGGCTACCAATCAGGCTAATCACTGCTGCCTCAGCCAGCACCAGGGCCGCAACCTGCCCTCGTGTCACCCCCACACAGCGCAGGGTTCCCAGCAACGCGCGCCGCTGAACCACACTGAAGGTCACCGTGTTGTAGATGAGAAACATGCCTACCATGAGTGCCAGGAGGCTCAAGGCTGTGAGATTGAGCTCAAATGCACGGGTCATCTGGTCGAGCGCGTTCGATCGCGCCTCGGCCCGTACCAGGGTTGCTCCCGGTGGCAGCAGGGGTGTTAGCTCCTGGATCAACGGCTCCGCTGCTGGCCCCTCGGGCAGGATCAGATCGATACGACTCAACCGCCCAACCTGAGCGAGGAGCTCCTGGGCAGTGGCAATATCGGTGATCACCAACCCATCAAGGGCGCGCTGGCTCAGATCATCCGTGGGCTGGAGTAACCCCACAATCTGCACCGCCAATGTGCGCGAACCGATGCGTAACTCTAGCGCATCACCCAACCCCAATCCGGCACGCTGCGCCGTGGCCGCGGTCAGCAGGGCTGTCGCTGGCTGAACCACCAGTGCGGCGAGATCGAGCGTGTCACGAGGTTCACCCAGGTAGGATCGAAACGGTTGCTCGGCAAAAGGGTCGACTCCCAGGAGTTGCAACGTCTGATCGGCAAGGGCCGGAGCCTGGACATACCCATCGACCACCGGTGCACTCTGGCGCAAGCCCAGATCGACCCGCAGCGCGGCATAGAGCCCCTCATCAAGACCGGAGGGCCCCCCGATAATCTGGTGTGTCGCTCGCCCGGCAACACTCTCAGTGCTGAGCGTAAAGGCACGCCGCGCACTAGCGTTCGCCAGGTCAATCGCTACCACCACCGCGACGCCCAGGGCTACCCCCAGGATGCAGAGGCCAATTTGCCACGGATGGCGCAATAAGTAGCGCAACGACGTGCGCAAGAGGAGGGGCGAGAGCATACGCTTAGGCCGCTTCTAGGTGATTATTCACGCTTCCCTTGGTGGAACCAAGGCTGGGTCAGGCGTTTTGTGGAGAACCTCGCCCTCCATACCTCCCGTACGCCGGTCATGCTGATCTGCAACCTGCTCAGTTGGCCTGGGCCTGCAGCCGTTCGCGGATGCTCAATATCTCGCTACGCAGACGAGCATCGGTATTGATCTCCTCGCTCACCTTGTCACAACCATGCATGACGGTAGTGTGGTCTCGCCCACCGAGCAGATTCCCAATATCGATCAGGCTACAATCCGTCTCCTCACGGAGCAGGTACATGGCAACATGACGCGGAATTACAATGTTCCGCGAGCGCCCACGCCCCTGCAACGTACGGATATCAATGCCATAGTGCTCGCTTACCACATTCAGGATCATCTCAGGGGTGATCCGCTTACGCCGCGAACTGCCAAGCAGATCCGCCAGTGCCTGCGTCGCCACCTCAATGCTAATAGCCGTTTTATGTAAATCGGCGTGTGCTGCGACCCTATTCAAACTCCCCTCAAGCTCGCGGATATTGCTCTGCACCTTATGGGCGAGGAAGTCGAACACCTCATCAGGGATGTAGACATTCATCTGCTCGCCCTTTGCACGCAGGATGGCCGTGCGTGTCTCCAGGTCAGGGGGCTGGACATCGCAGATTAACCCCCACTCGAAACGTGAGCGCAGCCGCTCCTCCAGGGTCAGGATCGCCTTAGGCGGCTTGTCAGAGCTAATCACAATATGCTTCGCTGCCGAGTGCAGCGCGTTGAAGGTGTGAAAAAACTCCTCTTGGGTGGCGTCTTTTCCAGCAATGAACTGAATATCATCAATCAGCAGCACATCAATGTTGCGGTAACGAATACGAAACTCTTCGGTCTGCTGACGACGGATGGCATTGATGAGATCGTTGGTGAACTTCTCCGACGAAACGTAGAGTACATTAATTTCGGGGTCACGATCGAGAACCTGGTTCCCAATCGCATGCAGCAGGTGCGTCTTGCCTAGCCCCACACCGCCATAGAGGAAGAGCGGATTGTAGGCCTGACCAGGGTTATCAGCCACAGCCAGACAGGCGGCATGAGCCATTCGGTTGCTCGACCCAACAATAAAACGCTCAAAGGTGTACTTCGGGTTGAGCATGCCCGTCCGCATGGTGTTGGTGAAATCTAACTGGACTGCCCGATCGACGTTTGGAGCGCTCTCATCACTCATCTGGAGCGCCAATGACACCGTATCTCCCCCATCCATCCGCGCCGCCGATCCGCTCGTGATCACCACACGCACCTGTACCGGATACCCCACGATGTCGCCGAGCGAGCGGCGTACCGGGGCTAGGTAGCGATTCTCCAACCCCTCCTTGTGGAATGGAGAGCTCGTGCCAACCGTTGCCATACCCCCGTCAAGGGCAACGAGGGTCGTCCCCCGTAGCCAAGTGTCAAACTCTTGACGCGAGGTCTGCAACTGAATGGTGCCTAGGGCAGTTTGCCAGATCTGGTTAAGATTCACGGACGCTCGCCTTCAGGCATGGTAGCCTATGGTACACGGATCATCGCAATACACTAACATCTCAGGAGACCACCCAACCTCCACGACTCCCATCGTGGCGACTATCATAGCGCGTGCGGTCGACACACGCTACGGTAAAAATACGCACCGTCTCTCGCGATAGCGAATCATACTCGATCAACGCCGCCATTTCAAGCGGCAATAGGGGCAGTTTTGCCAACCTAAGGGGGCGGCTAACCGCATCTCAACCCCCCCATCTGGGGTGGGCTGAGGCGATTACCATCCTCCCCAACCACGCCCGTTTCCACACCATAGGATGTGGATAACTTGTAGGGGTGTTAAGCTTTTTTGAACATAGACTGCTTCAAAATAACGTAAAAATCTATATTTTTACCAAAAACCCCGACATTCTGCCTGTGGATAACTTGGTGCTTTACGTGGATAACTTGTGAGTTACCCACGTATCGCGGGATGCTTTACCGCATCAACTGTTTCCAGCATATCGGTCATGGGCAGATCCTGCAAACTACTCAGGCCGAACTGCTGCAGAAAGGTTGTGGTGGTTGCGTAGAGGATCGGGCGCCCTACGCTCTCTAGGCGTCCAGCTTCAACAATCAGTTCGCGGGCAAGGAGCGCGCGGATGATACTGCTACTATCCACCCCACGAATAGCCTCAACCTGAGCTCGCGTCACCGGCTGGCGGTACGCGATGATTGCCAGAACCTCAAGTGCTGCAATCGAGAGTCGAGTAGTAGACTGTAGCCCTAGGAAGCGCCTGATCACTGCTGCTGCCTCGGGTGCACTCACGAGCTGCACATGGTCGCCATGGCGCTGGAGGCGAATACCCCGCTCAGCACACATGCGAGCCAACTCGTCAAGAGCTGCACCCACCACCTCCTCGGAGAGCTCCAGCACCGCTGCGAGCTGCCCAACCGCTACTGGCTCACCGGCAACAAAGAGCAGACTCTCGATCAGCCGGTCAGGGGTGAGTATCGACCCCTCCCGTGGGGGTGTCATACGGGGTTGAACCATGCCTCAAGGCCTCGTTGGTACGGCAGTGGCGACGTCAGGTGGAATACCGAGAAGTTCGGCCGCTACCCAACCCTGCTGGTCACGTAGGGTCAACACCTCGTACCAGTCGCCCGCAGCGGTACGCTGGAGGAGCTCGACCACCTCGTTGCGCACCACCCGATCTCGCTCCGCTGAACTCCTGTCGGGCTGGGCAAATACGATGCCGTCAACAAAGACGGTCACGACCGGGGCAACGGCTACTTCTGCCCCATCAGGTAGGCGGATCAGCGTTACTGAGACCCAACCGATCTCATCGCGCACCGTGCGTACAGAGTACCAGAGCCCATTCGGAGTACGTGCAAGCAGTTGCACCTGCTCTCCAGCGTTGATTCCGCCGATCACATTGGTCGCTATAATCAACGGTTGCCGCCGTACATTCCCCCCATTCGTCACTACCGCAGCCGGACCGCTCGGTAGCGTAGGCGTCGCACTAGCCATTGGAGCGGGCGTGGCCGTTGGCGCGGGCCGCAGCGTAGCTGTTGGTGCCGGTGGCGCGGTCGCCGTCGCTACCTCAGCCACGCTACGACCGTAGAAGCGATCAGCAATCCCGCCTACCTCGGGTGTACTCAACACCGCCTCACCGCTCACGGCACCGTTTGGCCCCCGTACGAGGAGGGTGTAGCGCCGCCCCTCAGTGGGGAGTGGAGCATCGCTGGCCTGCTGGATCTGAATCTCGGCCCGATTGCCCTGAACCGATCCCACTGCCTCTGCCGCGTTGAGCCAAGCAAACGGCTGCCCATCCTCAAACATCTCGACACTCAGCGGCGCACCATCAGCCAGGCCACTACTCTCTACGCGAATACTCACTGTAAGTGGATCGGCACGAATAACCGCCGCATCACGGAGCACGAGTGTGATGGGGATTCCGGTGGGGGTAAAAGCTACAGGACCGGCGGACGGACGCATAAAGAGAATCAGGATGAGCAGCGCTAAGAGCGCCACAATCGGCAGGAGGATCACGAGAAACCTCCCCGCCACCGAGAGTTGACGAAACCGCTCACGCCAACTCCGTGGCTTCTCCTCGATCGGGAGTGCAGTGTAATCAACCGGCTCGGCTAGACTTGCCGTCGCAGTCTCATCAGCCGCCGGTCGACGTCGCCACAAGCGTTGGATCAGCGCTACTAAAACAACGACGACCAGTTCAACCACCACGATGATAAGTACAACCAGTACCACCGGATGGAGTCCACTGAGCAGATCTTGCATGGCTTGCCCCATCTGAACTATGAGCAGCGACACTGTATAGAAATCGGTTACGAACTTTGTCAAACAATCGCGACGATCTTATCAGCGCGATTGGCCGATTCTACCACACGCCTCCATCGTATGCGAATGGAAAATCCAACGTACCTGTTCACGATCGGGGGAAGGTATGTTCCACATCAGCTTGACGAGCGTGCGGGAGGGGTGGAGGGCTGCGCCCTCCACAAAAAAACGAACCTAGCCTCGGTTCCGCCAGGAGAAGGGTGAACAGGTACAATCCAACCAAACCGGGTTGAATAATTCCGCCGAATAGGCTACCATAGCAATATAATTCCATAAGCCAATCCAGAGATTAGAATAGGCGGACGGTGTGACTCTCCAGCTACCACAACCATCCTACCTTCGCCCTGCACCCGGACCGCAGGGGCTTCCCGTGGTCGGAAACATGTTCCGTTTTAGTGCCGACAAGAACATCCTCTTCCACTTCATCGATCTCTGGAACGAGTTTGGCGACGTAGTCCACGTCAAGATCGGTTCACTCAAGATCTTTGTGGTTGCCAACCCTGAGCATGTCCACCACGTGCTGGTGCGCCACGCAACCAACTACATCAAGGGCAACGGGTATGGTGGCTTTCGCCTGCTCGTTGGCCAGGGGCTCGTCACTAGCGACGGCGAGCTCTGGCGGAGACAACGCCGCCTGATGCAGCCCACCTTTACCCCTCGTGCCATTGTGGGCTTTTTCGACATGATGGTCGCCACAACCGCGCAGATTCTCGACCGCTGGCACGAGCCACTTCGTAGCGGTCGGCCGCTCTGTATGGACGATGCGATGGCCCAACTGACCATGAGCGTGATCAGCAAGGCCATCTTCGGGGTTGATCTTGGCAGTGGTGCAAGTGGGGTGAGCGAAGCGTTTCAAGCTGCCTTCGCCTTCGTCACCGAACGTACCCTGAGTGGCTTTCCCCTCCCCCTCCGCATCCCCCTCCCCAGCCATCGCCGCTTCATCCGGAACCTTGATCTGATCGATAGCTTTGTCGAGAAGCAGATACGCGCCAGTCGCGATCAGCCCAACCAGGCGAGTCTGCTCGCCACCCTCCTGCGCGCACGCGACCCGGAGACGGGGCAACCCATGAGTGCCTCGCAAGTGCGTGATGAAGTAGTAACCCTCTTCCTGGCTGGCTTCGAAACCACCGCCCGGAGCCTTACATGGGCCTGGTACCTCCTGGCACGCCATCCCCAGGTGATGGCAAAGCTCACCCAAGAGGTCGATCAGGTTCTGGCCGGGCGCTTACCCACCCTCGAAGATCTCTATCGCCTCACCTATACGCGCATGGTGGTTGATGAGGTGCTACGCCTCTACCCACCTACGGCCCTCCTCGGGCGCCAGACGGTAGCGGATGACATGATCGGTGGCTACCCTATTCCCGCTGGCTCCATCGTCATGCTGATGCCCTTCATGACCCACCGCCACCCAGCAGTCTGGTCCCATCCTGAACGCTTCGACCCCGAACGCTTTCAGCCCGGCATGGCCGACCTGCGCCCCAAGTCATCCTACATCCCCTTCATCAGCGGTCCACGCGTCTGCCTGGGCAATAACTTTGCCCTGATGGAGATGACCCTGGCCCTGGCCATGAGCGCTGCACGCTACCAGCTGGTTGAAACGAACGTCGATGAGATTGGCTTCGCCTTCCGTGGCTCGACATGCCCGACGGCAGCGCTGCACCTGCAGCTTCGCCCCCGCGAGGGGCGGTAGCAGCGGCTTGCTTGCTCCGCACCGCTAGGCTTGGAGAAACGTGCTACTCGTCTGCGGATGATCTGAGCAGGTGCTGAAGTGCGACCGCTAACGTTGGCAATTTTGTCGTAATCGCATCCCACACGATCTCGTAGTCGACGCCAAGATAGCTGTGAATCAATCGGTCACGCATTCCGGTGATCGCCCGCCACGGAATATGTGGTATCTGCTGACGCACGGTCTCCGGAAGTTGCTTGGCGGCCTCGCCAATAATCTCCAAGCTACGGGTGTACGCTCGCTTGCGTACCTCGTCGGTGAGAAAGTGTGCGCGATCAAGCCCCTACCGATCATAAGTCAAAAAGTCGATTTCAGCGATGATATGCTGCGCGTACTCACGCCAAGCGCGGGGCATACTCCACCTCTCGCAAGATCTTCGGCCCAAGGTAGGGGCTGAGGGATTCGGTTGTCACGAGATCGACAGGACGCCCCAAGAGTTCTTCAAGAAACCACGCAAGGTTCATAAAGTTCTCGAAGGTTTTGCCGCCCGGACGAAACTCGACAAGCAGATCGACATCGCTGTCCGGCGTAACCTGATTACGAACAAACGAGCCAAAGACTCCGTAACGGGCGACCCCAAAGGCTGCCAATTGTGCCTGATGTTGGGCAAGGGTGCGGAAAACTTCGGTTTTGCTCGTGAGCATCGGCAATCCTTCCCACTGGCAAGCAATGGCCTAGGTCATCAGTATATCAAAAAATCGAGGGTACCACGCTTGCGCTGGACAACGTTGCCCCCGCTCCGGTACAATCAGCCGCTCCCCACGGCGGGGGGAGAGCGTAGAGAGTTCTCCCCCTCGCCCCAACGCGAGTCGACGAGAAGGCCTGTGGTATAATCGGCGTACGGTGGTGAGAAGTATAACCCTACCCAACGCCGGATCGGCGTCGATACGCCGCACCCCACGATGAGGTCTGTACGTATGCCCGAACATATTCTCGTCGCCGTTGCATGGCCCTACGCCAACGGCCCACGCCATATTGGCCATGTCGCTGGCTTTGGAGTGCCCTCCGATATCTTTGCACGCTACCACCGACTCAAGGGGAACCATGTCCTGATGGTCTCAGGAACCGATGAGCACGGCACGCCCATTACGATCGCCGCCGATAAAGAGGGGTTGACTGCCCGTGAGGTGGCCGATCGCTACAATCAGGTGATCGGTGACGATCTCCGTAACCTTGGCCTGAGCTACGATACGTTCACCCGTACCACCACCCTCAACCACTACCAGGTTACCCAGGATATCTTCACCACCCTCTACGAGAAGGGCTACATCACGCGTAAGCTGACCCTGGGCGCCTTCTCGGCAAGTAGTGGACGTACCCTTCCCGACCGTTACATCGAGGGTACCTGTCCGATCTGTGGTTACACCGAGGCCCGTGGTGATCAGTGTGATAACTGCGGCCACCAACTCGATCCCGTGGATCTGATCAATCCGCGCTCGAAAATTGATGGCCATCCCCCCATCTTCCGCGAAACTGAGCACTTCTTCCTCGATCTGCCACTCTTTGCCCAACGCCTCCAGACCTGGATCGAGCAGCAGGAGCATTGGCGCCCGAATGTGCGCAGCTTCTCCCTCAACTTCATTCAGGAATTAAAGCCACGGGCGATCACCCGCGACCTCGAGTGGGGTGTGCCGATCCCGCTTCCCGAGTATGCCCAGCGCGACGACAAGAAGATCTATGTCTGGTTTGACGCTGTGATTGGCTACCTCTCAGCGAGCATCGAGTGGGCAAAAAATGCAGGTCGGCCCGATGCCTGGCGCGACTGGTGGCAGAATGGGCAGGCTCGCCACTTCTACTTCATGGGGAAAGATAATATCGTCTTTCATACGGTGATCTGGCCCTCCCAATTGATGGGAACCTCCAGCGATGGTCGCTATGCCGGGAGCGCTCAGGGTGCCTTCGCCGAAGTGCCTCTTCAACTCCCCTACAATATCGTGAGTAGCGAATTCCTGACCATGGAGGGGAAAAAGTTTAGTAGCAGTCGTGGCGTCGTCATCTATGTGCACGATTTTCTCAGCCGCTACGACCCTGACCCGCTGCGCTACTTCCTCACCATCGCTGGCCCCGAAAACCAGGACACCGACTTCACATGGGCGGAGTTTGTGCGCCGAAACAATGATGAACTGGTCGCAACCTGGGGTAATCTGGTTAACCGAACCCTTGCCAATGTCTACAAGAACTTTGGTGTGGTGCCACAGCCCGCTACGCTGACTACGCCCGATGAGCAGCTGATCGCGAACGTGGAGACCGGTTTTGCAAGCTGCGGTGCACTGCTCGAAGCCGCTCGCTTCAAGGCAGCGCTCAGTGAGACGATGCGGCTCGCGACACTCGTCAATAGCTACCTCAGCGAGCAGGAGCCCTGGAAGGTGATCAAGCAGGATCGCGAGCGGGCCGCCACGATCTGGTACGTGGCCCTGCGTTGTGTCGCCAACCTCCGCATCCTCTTCACGCCCTTCCTACCCTTCAGTAGTCAGCGCTTGCACGACTACCTCGGCTATGCGGGCGATCTCGCTGGGCCCCTCACCTTTAAGGAGTATACTGAGGAGAATGGTATGAGCCACCGCGTGCTCACCGGTGACTATACGCACTGGGTGGGACGCTGGGAAGCTGCCGTGCTACCGGTGGGCCAGGTGCTCCGTGAGCCTCAACCACTCTTTAAGAAGCTTGACCTTAGCCTCGTTGATGCAGAGTTGGCGCGCATGGGTTCGTAGGGATCCAGAGGGTAGAGGTACTGCACCCGATTCGAGCGCTACAATCCGTTTAACAAGGTCAGACCGATCACAAATCTCAGGAGAAACCATGAAGATGATCCGATCTACCCTTGGACTTATTGGTAGCTTGCTACTCCTCATGATCCCTGGTCCAGTCAATGCCCAGGGCAGCGCTGCTCTATCGGGCATCCTAAACTGCCAAGAGCAGATTACCCTGCCGGTCAACGCAATCGTGACGGTCCAGATTGCTGAACTCCGTGGTAGTGGTGCACCCCAGGTTGTTGCCGAACAGCGCTTCACCACTAATGGTGCGCAGCCTCCGTTTCGTTATACGATCGCCTACGACCCAGGGCGCATCAATACCAGCACGCAATACACGCTCCAGTCCAACATCAGTGTTGATGGACAGGTGCGCTTTACCACCAACCAGGTCTACCGGGTTATTACCGGAGGCGCACCGGTGAGCGATGTGAATATTCTTCTCGTCACAACGGGCGCCAAACTCCCACAGACCAGCGGTGGTAGCCCCCTCTTGATGCTCAGCGCACTCCTTCTGCTGGGTGGGCTCGCCATCTTCATGCTACGCCGAGCACTGGGGAAGCGCACAGACTGAGTGGCGCTAGGCACGGTTCAATGTCGGCTGTGCCAGCCTGACATTCTGGCAACACCAGGTCTAGGGTTGGAGTTCTTTGAAACCGCCCTAGTCGAGGTAGCCGCGCAGCTTCTTCCCAAGATGGGGATGGCGGAGCTTGCGTAGCGCCACGGCCTCGATCTGGCGGATACGCTCACGAGTGATCCCAAACTCGACCCCTACCTCCTCCAGCGTGCGGTAGCGGCCATCCTTCAGGCCGTAGCGCAACTGGATGATTTTGCGCTCACGTTCAGGGAGTTTCTGGAGCACCTCTTCGATCTGCTCGCGTAGCATCGCAGCGGCAGCTGCCTCCGAGGGAGTCGAGATACGCTCATCCTCAATGAAATCACCCATCCGCCCTTCACCCTCCTGCCCTACCGGCATCTCGAGTGAGAGGGGGTGCATGCTCGCCTCGAGGGTGCGCCGTACCTTGGCCGCACCAATACCCATTGCTTCGGCAATCTCCTCGGGCGTGGGCTCACGCTGCATTGACTGCTGAAGTTTGTGACTAGCACGCTTAACCTGGCTAATCGCCTCCCCCATATGTACGGGCAGACGAATCGTACGGCTCTGGTCGGCAATGGCGCGTGTGATCGCTTGACGAATCCACCAGGTTGCATAGGTACTGAACTTATGCCCCTTCGTATAGTCAAACTTCTCAACAGCACGCATCAGACCAATATTACCCTCCTGAACCAGATCCATCATCGTCAGGCCATAGGAGGTGTACTTCTTCGCAATCGAGACGACGAGGCGCAGATTCGCCTGGATCAGATGCTGACGTGCATCCTGTCCCCGCACAAAAGCACGCTCAAGCATGAGCCGCTCACGACCATGCTCGTACTCCTCACGGTCTAGGCGGTGGCGAGCAGCATCACCAGACTCCATAGCCTTCGCTAACTCAACCTCCTGATCTGCAGTGAGTAAAGGTACCTGACCGATCTCCTGGAGGTACATGCGCACCGGATCATCAAAGGCGATATCGGCGAGATCAGGCTCCTGCAACACTTCATCGTCGGGTGAGCCAGACTTCTGGGTCAACTCGGCAGCCGACTCGACTACCTTAATCCCCTCGACCTGTAGCTGTGCATAGAGTTGGTCAACCTCAGCCACGAAATGCTCTGGTTGAGGATAGACTTCGAGAATATCGCCATACGTAAGGTAGCCGCGCCCGCGCGCTAGCTCCAGTAGCCGCTCGCTCATCAGTCCCGACTCCTGTGTAGATTGCTCGCTCAGTCTGTTCATTGGGTGGGTTTGGGAAGGTGCGGCCCTTCCAAGAAATCCCTCGGTATCACGTGGTGGCGTGCAACGCAGCCCCATGGACAGCTGATCTGAAAGTAGGTAGAGCTGGGAGGGGATGGCCCTTCCATGAAGTCCCTCGGTATCACGGCGTCGTACATCACGCGCATGACTGTCTCAACGGATCAACAGGGCTGGAGCGGCATCGTTGCCTTGCTCGAGCCCTTCACTCCTGGTTATCTACATCACCAATCTGTTCAGGTAGGCATGTCCCAGATCAGCGTGACAATCTTACGGGAGGTGTGGAGGGCTTCGCTCTCCACAAAAGATCCTGACCCAACTCTGGTAACGCTAAACGGCACCATCGGCGCAGCCGAAACTGAACTATGCCTTGAGCGTGGTGCACGAGCGCGGGCACCGGGGTGAACCGCTGTACACGGCGGTCTGGGGTAGGCGCTCTATCCGCGCTGCCTACCGTGCGTCGGCCCCGCAGTTCTCGGGCCACGGTCTCGCATCTCACATTGTTGGCAGTAGCAAATGACCGGATTGCACCGTAGCATTCTGGGGTTTACTATAGCACTATGCAATAGCTAAAGTCAACCCCTGTGACAGGAAGCGTTATGTATGGTCGATAATACCGCCAGCGTAGTCATGGATCGCTGTGATCAGATAGGGATGATCAGCAGTGAAGAGGGGGGAGTAGTTCGGCTTGCTTACACCCCGGCCCTGCGCAGAGCGCAAGATCTGGTGGCGAACTGGATGCAAGGCGCTGGTATGAGCGTCACGGAAGATAACGTCGGCAACCTCATCGGCCACTACGCGGCCACTCATGCGGATGCGCGTACCCTCATCATCGGTTCCCACCTGGATAGCGTACGGGATGCCGGGCGCTATGATGGTGTCCTCGGTGTGTTGGTGGGTATCGCCGCTGTTGAGGCACTGCAGCGCCTTGGCCGCCGCCTGCACTATGCGATCGAGGTGGTTGCTTTTGCCGACGAAGAGGGGGTGAGGTTCGGTGCTGCCTACAGCGGCAGTCTGGCTTTGACTGGACATGCAGCACAGATCGACCTCGCACGCTGCGATGCTGCCGGAGTAACCCTAGAACAGGCGATCCGCAACTTTGGTGGCGACCCCGACCGGATCATGCACGATGCTCGCCGACCAGAGGAGCTCTTGGGCTACCTCGAAGTGCATATCGAGCAGGGGCCCCAACTAGAGGCACGCGGGCTCCCCCTTGGTCTGGTTACGGCTATCGCCGGAGCGAACAGGGTCAACGTGCAGTTCCGTGGCACTGCCGGTCACGCTGGAACGGTACCCATGGAACTGCGTCAGGACGCACTCTGCGGTGCTGCAGAGTGCGTCCTGCTGGGTGAGGAACTGGCCAGAACCACGCCTGGTCTGGTGGTCACCGTAGGCCAGATCAGCGTTACCCCGGGCGCGACAAACGTTATCCCTGGTGAGGCTACGCTCAGCCTGGATCTACGCCACCAAGACGACCAGGTGCGTCAGGCATGCCTGGCTGAGTTGCACACCCGAGCCAAAGCAATCGCAGCGACTCGTCACCTCGTGGTACGCTGGGAGGAGTTGCTGAGTCGTCCAGCAGTCGCCATGGATCCCCAACTCAGTAACCAGTTGAGACGGGCTATCCTTGCGACGGGGGTAACACCGCTTGAACTCGCTAGTGGAGCAGGGCATGACGCGGCGGTTATGGCGACCGCCAGTGCGGCAGCAATGCTCTTCGTACGCTGTCGGGGTGGGATCAGTCATAACCCTGCCGAGTCGGTGGAAGAGGAGGATGTTGCGGCTGCTCTTGCCGCCCTCGGCCAACTCCTCGAGCAGCTGGACAGAGAGTAAGGCATGGTTCACGTTCGGCTGCGCCGGCTTGACACGCTGGCGGCAACAG
>CAIWUD010000065.1 GCA_903915775.1 uncultured Chloroflexota bacterium
GCACGAGAGCCGAACTACTCGACAACGATGACGTCCAGACCGAAGGTGGCACTGTTGACCGGGATGGCCGGGAAGAGACAGCGGTTCGCGTTGAGCAGGTTGCCGTTGACGCGGGCGAACTGGGCAGCCGCAGGAGTCGTACCTGCTGCCAGGGTGCAGCTGTTGTAGCCCTGCGTGCCATCCAGGTTGGCGCGGATGAAGAGCTGGACGTTCGGGCTGAACGAGGCACCAGTCGACGGTGTGGCAAGGAAGCTAACCTCGTTGACCCGGCCAGCCGCGTCGGGGCCGGCACCAGTGAGGTTGTAGGTTACCGTGTTGGTCTCGATGTTGAAGGGCAGACCCACCACGTTGCCCTGACCGGCAGCCAGGTTGTTCCCGTTGGTGACCGTAGCGGAGGCCGTGAAACCGTAGGCCAGAACACCGAGGAGCAGGGCGGCAGCAGCGATCAGGAGTGGCGAAATACCGCGGCGACGAGAAGTAGTCATGGTCCGTTTCTCCTACAATTGTGAATGCGTACACTTTGATATACTCGTCGAACGGCAATGACGGGGCTTGTTTCAACCCACTGGTTCAGCTTGTTTGCCTGGCGCCTTGGCAGTTGCTGTTCATTTGTGGAGGGTTTGTTTGTTGCCCTTGCCATCACGTTCTGACGCTATGATAGGCCTGCGTGGCCGTTGCGCCTATCCCGCGTCAGAATGATTAGAGGGTGATTAGAGCAAGGGGATCGGTGGCGCTCTGTGAGGTGATCACTCCTCCAAGGGTTGGTTCAAAATCACCCGCTAGTAGTATTTGATCGCGTCGTACGATAGGAGTACGTGTTTTGCATCCTACTTTTGGACGATTTTTGTGGGATGGGCTGGTTTTGGCTGCGCCAGCCTGGCCAACGGTAGGGCAACCACGGGGGGTTGCCCGTACGGGGGAGCACCACGAGGGCGAGACGCCCTCGCTCCAGGAGCGGTGTGGTTGCCCGTACGGGGGGTGTGGGGCAACCACAGGGGGTTGCCCGTACGTGGCGGGCGCAGCCCGGCTGTCAAGCCCATTTGAAACATGCTTTATACTGCGTACGGGCGGCAAGTGCAAATAGGAACATAGACCTCAGCTATGCGTACACTCGTGATTGGTGCGGGGTTAGCCGGGCTTACATGTGCGCGCACCCTTCTGCGGGCGGGCAGGCGTGTGCTGCTGCTCGAAGCGAGTGATGGGGTGGGTGGTCGTGTGCGTTCCGACCAGGTCTCAGGGTTCACCCTCGATCGAGGCTTTCAGGTCCTCTTCACCGCCTACCCTGCTGCACAGCGTCAGTTGCACTACCCCGAACTCGACCTGCAGGCCTTCGATCCTGGGGCGATCATCTGTCTCCACGGACGGCGTGCAGTGGTAACAGACCCATTCCGTG
This sequence comes from uncultured Chloroflexota bacterium, assembly GCA_903915775.1. Taxonomy (GTDB): domain Bacteria; phylum Chloroflexota; class Chloroflexia; order Chloroflexales; family Chloroflexaceae; genus Viridilinea. The sequence goes on from CAIWUD010000065.1 coordinate 1,394, forward strand.
ATCCGCATCCCGGTGCGATTATTGCAGCTGCAGTGACGAACCTTGTCACGCTACCGGACAAGCTGCGCATCCTCGCCATGGCTTTCGAACTGCGTGGCCAGCCTATTGAGGAGCTGCTGAGCGGATCGGACCACACCACCCTAGACTATCTACGCTCGCGTGGCTTCAGTAGGAGCACCATTGACAACTTCTTCCGTCCCTTCTACGGTGGTATCTTTCTCGATCGCTCGCTCAATACGAGCGCAAAGTGCTTCAAGTTTGACTTCAAGATGCTGAGTGAGGGGCAGACGGTTATTCCTGCTGCTGGTATGGGGGCGATCAGTCAGCAACTCGCCGCTGAATTGCGTACGGCTGGCTGCCTCACCCTGGGGAGCTACGTGGCCGAGCTGCTGCGTGATGGTGAGCGGGTAGTTGGTGCCCTGCTCGCCGATGGGACGAGGCTGGAGGCCGATCGGGTCGTTGTGGCGACGAGTGCCCCCGAGGCTGCCCGTCTGAGCGGGCTGCCAATGCCCCAGGCTAGTGTGGGGACGGTCAATCTCTACTTCGCTGGTCCACAAAGGCTCTACCAGGGCAAGAAGTTGCTGCTGAACGCCGCCCCGGACGCTTTCGTGAACAATGCTGTTCAGATTAGCAATGTCGCCCCCGCGTACGCCCCGGCAGGCAAGCATCTGCTCAGCGTGACCATCCTGGGTGTACCGTCCCTGAGTGATGCGCAGCTCTATGCACAGGCTATGGATGATCTCAAGCAGATGTTCGCTGGCGACCCCCAGGCCCAGAGGATCCTCGCTGACTACTCACCCCTTGGCCTCTACCGTATTCCCTACGCACAGTTTGCACAGCCGCCTGGTATCCATCCGGGCCTACCTGAGAACGACACTGGACAGCCTGGGCTCTTCTTTGCCGCTGAGTTCACTGAGGCAAGTAGCATCAACGCAGCGATGATCTCAGGTGAGGCGTGTGCCCAGGCGATCCTGGCATGATTACCAGTAGTAGTAACCCGACAATCAAGGCTATCCGTGGGCTCTTACAGCGTAAGCATCGCGACCAGAGTAGCCTCTGTCTGGTTGAGGGCATCCGCTTAGTAGGCGAAGCAGCGCGTAGTAGCGCTATCGAAAGCCTACTGGTAGCCCCTGAACTCTTGCGTAGCCAGTTTGCCCATGAACTGGTTGTTGCGCAGGCAAGTATTGGTACACCCATCATCGAGCTCTCGGGCAGTGTCTTTGCTTCTATCTCACAGAAGGATGGGCCGCAGGGTCTTGCGGCGGTCGTCCGCCAACGTTGGCAGACTCTCGACACCCTGCAGCTAACTACTCCACCTGGTTGGGTGGCCCTGACGGCCCCCGCCGATCCCGGCAATCTTGGGACGATCATCCGTACGGTTGATGCCGCCGGTGCCGGTGGGGTGATCATCATTGGTCAGGGTACCGATCCCTACGATCCCGCAGCCCTACGGGCCGCTATGGGTGCAACCTTTGCGGTTGGGCTGGTACGAACCAGTTGGGAGGAGGTTATCGCCTGGCGCCGCGCCCATGGCGTAACCCTCGTTGGCACCTCCGACCAGGCGCCCACGCACTTCCAGCAGACGACCTACCCCCAGCCCCTGCTCCTCCTCATGGGTAGCGAGCGTCAGGGTCTGACTCAGGAGCAGCAGGCGGCCTGCGATCTGCTGGTACGCATCCCGATGCATGGGCGGGGCGACTCGCTCAACCTGGCCGTTGCTACGGGAGTCATGCTCTACGAACTGCTCCGCCAAGCTGGGTGATGGAGCGCCAATGGGGCAGCCACGGGGGGCTGCCCGTACGGAGATGGGTAGGCAGCCACGGGGGGCTGCCCGTACGGGGATGGGTAGGCAGCCACGGGGGGCTGCCCGTACGGAGATGGGTAGGCAGCCACGGGGGGCTGCCCGTACGGGGATGGGTAGGCAGC